>CAMCYV010000166.1 GCA_945885645.1 Bifidobacterium breve
CCCACTCCTGATTGGTGCTTATTACCCACGATACCCGCAGAGACTAAACTTCATTCCGTGTCCCTAATCGTTCAAAAGTACGGTGGTTCGAGTCTCGCTGATGCTGCGAGCGTGAAACGCGTTGCCCGTCGAATAGTTGACACGAAGAAAGCTGGCCATGAAGTAGTCGTGGTGGTCTCGGCAATGGGTGATTCAACCGATGAACTGCTGGAGTTGGCCCAGCAGGTGTCACCGTTGCCACCTGCGCGTGAGTTGGACATGCTGCTCACTGCCGGAGAGCGAATCTCGATGGCACTTCTGGCCATGGCAATTTCTGATTTGGGCGCCGTTTCACGTTCCTACACCGGGTCCCAGGCCGGCTTAATTACCGACTCTGAGCACGGTGCAGCACGGATTATCGATGTAACACCGGGGCGCATCACCGAGGCTTTGGAGTTCGGCGCCATCCCGATTGTGGCTGGTTTCCAGGGGGTTGCGCAAGACACGAAAGACATTACGACCTTGGGTCGCGGGGGTTCGGACACCACCGCTGTTGCGCTAGCCGCTGCCCTCAAAGCTGATGCTTGTGAGATTTACACAGACGTTGACGGAGTCTTTACAACTGATCCGCGTGTTGTGAAGAAGGCATCCAAGATTGCTTTCATCACCTACGAAGAAATGCTGGAGCTTGCAGCGGTTGGTGCGAAGGTCTTACACCTGCGATGCGTTGAGTACGCCCGGAGATTCAATGTACCGATACATGTTCGTTCATCATTTTCACAACAAGAGGGCACCTGGGTTCTTTCAGCCCAAGGTGTTGCTGAAGCAGTCAAGGAAGGAAAGCTCGTGGAGCAACCAATTATTTCTGGTGTCGCCGCTGACATTAAAGATGCAAAAATCACGGTTGTTGGCGTTCCTGACAAACCGGGTGAGGCTGCGGCTATTTTTCGAGCATTAGCTGATGCAAAAGTAAACCTTGACATGATTGTTCAGAACGTGTCCTCAACGACAACCGGACGAACCGATGTCACGTTCACCTGTCCCGCAGATTCAGTGAATTCTGCGATGGAGGCTTTAAATGGGGCACGAGACACAATTGATTTTGAGTCACTCAATGTCGACAAAGAGATTGCAAAAGTCTCCCTCGTCGGCGCCGGTATGCGCTCACACCCGGGTGTTTCTGCAGACTTTTTCACTGCATTAGCAAATGCGGGAGTCAATGTTGAAATGATTTCAACCTCTGAGATTCGGATCTCAATTGTTACTCGCGCAGAATTGGCCAACACTGCAGTTGAGGCATTGCACACTGCCTTCGGACTAGATTCCGATGGTGAGGCAGTTGTCTACGCCGGAACGGGCCGTTAAAACAATGGCTGGTAAAAACGTTGCAGTTGTGGGCGCAACCGGACAGGTTGGTGCCGTGGTCCTGCGATTACTCGACGAACGGAATTTCCCAGTTGAGCAGTTGCGAGTCATGTCCTCGGCTCGCTCTGCTGGAAAGTCCATTACTTGGAGGGGCCGGGAGTACGTAGTTGAAGACACCGCAACTGCCGATGTGTCAGGTATTGATATCGCGATCTTTTCCGCCGGTGGGGCTATTTCGAAGAAATTAGCACCTAAGTTCGCGGCAGCCGGTGCGATCGTGATTGATAATTCGTCAGCCTGGCGGATGGATCCTGACGTGCCACTCGTGGTCAGTGAAGTGAATCCGCAGGAAGTTTGTAATGCGGTGAAAGGCATTATTGCTAATCCAAATTGCACCACCATGGCAGCCATGCCGGCGCTCAAGGTTCTCAATGAACTTGCTGGTTTGCGGCGCTTAGTTGTGTCCACCTTCCAGGCTGTTTCGGGAAGCGGGCTGGCGGGTGTTCACGAGTTGAAAACTCAGGTTGAGGCCGCCATAACCCAAGATGTAGGCGGACTCACACATAGCGGTAGCGCCGTCAACTTTCCCAATCCTGAAAAATACGTTCGCACAATTGCTTTTGACGTAATCCCACTTGCTGGATCAATAGTTGCTGACGGCAGTGAAGAAACTGATGAGGAGCAAAAGTTACGAAATGAAAGTCGTAAGATTTTGGGTCTACCTGACCTTCTCGTTTCGGGCACGTGTGTTCGTGTACCGGTTTTCACCGGTCATTCGCTGAGTATTAATGCCGAATTTTCCCGCGAGATCACTCCTGAACAAGCCGTCTCGGTGCTTAGCGGCGCTCCGGGAGTCGTGCTCACCGACGTTCCGACGCCATTGCAAGCGGCAGGAGCCGACCCAACTTTCGTCGGTCGGATCCGGCAAGACCAGAGTGCACCGGGGAAAACGGGGCTTGTGTTTTTTGTGAGCAGCGACAATCTCCGCAAGGGCGCAGCGCTCAACGCAGTTCAAATTGCCGAACTACTTGTTTAACGTGTTGTAATGCAAGTTCAGGTAATCCGCCGAATAAATCTGTGAAATCAATTCGATTGCTCTTGGTGTGAAGTATTCGTCGGTTCGCGTTCCTGCATGCGTTAATTTCTTGCAGTAGAACTGTCCGTCAAGATCTGGTGTACTCGTTAATTGAGCGACCTGATCCCACGAATGGTCAAGGTCTTCGAGGTGAATTATTGAATCAAAATTTACGATACCAAATCCGATGTGATCGCTTTGTCGGCGCCAATGTGGATTTTGCTCACGAGATGTTTGGTCGGCGATCACCCCGAGGAACTCTTCAAATGTCACGGCGTCAGCTGCTTTGTTCCCAAGCGCTTCAGTGATTCCTTCGCTTTGTGGGAGACCTTGCAATATTTTTTCTAGGTAACCGCTCAGCGCCCGCGTTCCGGGATCGCGAACGACCGTGAACCGCTTGTAGTTCTTACCGGTGAATACCTCTTCTAACAGGTCAATGGGAAGTTGATAGGGGCGAACATGTGCACCAGATTTCACCCCGTTGTGGGGCTTATCCAAAAAACGTTGGGCGTGTGTCTCACTGAGTCGGGCACCCTCGAGGGCGCCAAGAGTTGCTTTCATCGTTCCACAACCAGCCTTGGGCACTTCCACATAAACATATCTATTGACCAAGGAGATATGGGTGTGAAAGTTAATGGTCCGCCAGCCTATGGACTTGACGTATTCCCGAGTCGTTGGACCTAAGTCGGTGCGGGTCGGCCGTCTATCCATCACCGTAATACTTTAGGCAACGCGACTTAAAAGAATTTGTCGGGGTGGCGGGATTCGAACCCACGGCCTCTTCGTCCCGAACGAAGCGCGCTACCAAGCTGCGCCACACCCCGCAATGATTGAGTTTTTCTGCTTCGAGAATCACTTTCATCGAGCAGTGTGATTGAGCCCCCCAAGTCTAGCGAGCCAAAAGTTTGATGAATAATTCGGTGACCCGAGCGAAATGTATTCACGAAGACGTGGCTGGTTATGAAAGGTTGCGAATATGAGCACCGCGGATGTCACCAGATATCTCAAAAGTTTTGATGCCCCACAACGCTCGGCCCTTCAAACAGTCCGCTCCGCCATCGTCGCCGCGTTACCCGCCGGTGAAGAAGTAATTGCTTGGGGAATGCCAAGCATTCGGATCTCCGGGGTTTTGGTGCTGAGTTATGCGGGCTTTAAGAATCACAACTCGATCTTCCCCGGAGTGGGTGCACCATTTGAAGGATTTGGACCAGAGGTAGAAAAGTATCGGG
>CAMCYV010000167.1 GCA_945885645.1 Bifidobacterium breve
TGACATTAGATGCCCGCTGCCGTCCCGAACTCCTTTCATTGGCCGCATGTTGGCAGGTCGGGCTCAACAGTGGTGCTGGACTGGGAGCAAGTATTGCCCAGTTGTCCGTGGCCTTACGGGCACAACAGGAGGTGCGGGCGCATCTTGAAGCCGAGTTAGCTGGGCCACGCGCCACAGCGGTGACACTCGGATTCCTACCGGTTATCGGTATTGGTCTTGGCTATTTACTGGGTGCTGAACCTTTGACGTGGTTCATTTCAGGGTTCTTTGGTTTCGGCACACTTCTCATTGGCGTTGCGTTGACACTATTGGGTTTGTGGTGGACATCTCGCATTGCTGGCGGTGTTGAGGCGATGCTGTGATTGTTTTCGCGGCATTTTTGGCCGGCTTCAGTGTTTATTTGTTTATGAAGCCGCTGCCGGCAAGGCGCAGACCGCGAAACCGATTATCGCGGGTAGTAGTTACTGAGACACCACCTGAAATAATGCCGATAAGTACAACCTCACCGGCGTTCTTGCTTGTGGTGGGCATAGGTACTGGTGCACTCCTAGGGTGGACTTTTGGCGGCCTATTTGGGTTTTTTGTTGGTGCGGGTGTAGGTAGCTACGTGATGCGAATGCTGCGCAAACGCGAGAATGCGCCGTCACACACTGAGGCGGCGGCGATTGCCCGAGACACCCCGGTCTTTATAGATCTTTTGGCGGCAACGTTAGCCTCGGGAGCGTCGATGCAAAGTTCATTGTCAGCGGCGACGCACGCCATGCATAACAGCCCGATTCAGATCCGTCTTGCACCCGTGTTGGCAGCAATTGAACTCGGCGCAGACCCACGTGATGCATGGAGGACATTGATAAATGAACCCGTCTTGGGTCAACTGTCGACCAGCGTCATGCGTTCATATGACACCGGTGCAGGACTCGAATCGGTACTTGTGGGAATCGCAAGTGACATGCGACGTGAGCACCGTTCTCGAGTCGAGGTCGCTGCGCGGACCGCAGGAGTGAAAGCAGTTATTCCACTTGCAGTGTGTTTTCTTCCCGCATTTTTTGTTTTAGGGGTTGTCCCGATTGTTGCCTCACTCGCTGCATCCACAGGTTTTCTGCCCGGGTGACCAGCAATTCACAGAATACAGTTTGCATCTGTTTGCTTGCGCTTACATGTTTGAGACTCACTGTGTTACCGAAACTCGGGAAACAGAGAGGCACTAATGGAAACAAAATCCGCGAAAGTAATGTCAGCGTTGAAGGACGAAACCGGGCTTACCACCACTGAATATGCAGTGGGAACGGTTGCGGTTGCCGGACTGAGCGGAGTACTTATCAAACTGCTGTTGAGCGATAATGTTCGAAACCTATTGTGGTCGGTAATTAGCAGCGCATTCTCACGGTTCTTTGGTTAATAGTGAAAACTCGGATTGTCGCTTCCTTGGACTTGTTAACTAGTCCAAGGAAGTATCCCCGATTCCAAAGTGATTCAGGAATGGCAACACTTGAAACAGCGCTGATGATTCCGGTTCTGTGCTTCATTACTTTTCTTTTTATTTCTGGGATCGCGTTGGGTGTGCAAACCCTTTCCCTCAGTGATGCAACGCGAACCGCGGCGCGTGAACTAGCCCGTGGTACCAGTGAGGAATTAGTGCGCGAGGGTTTTCATCGCAGTGAGCCAGCAGCCCAATTGCAGATTATCTGGGATGCCGACACCGTCTCGGTATTGACGTTGAAGCCCGGTGAATTTGGGGTCAGCTTTTTGGGCTTTACCCCTATTGAAATCTCTCAAAGACATATTGCGCCACGGGAGTGGATCAATGCGCAATGACGAAGGGAGCGCGACCGTCCTCACTCTGGCACTGGGATTCGTTATCTGCTGCGCGGGGTTACTAGCGATGCTCTTTGTGCAACTGACACTGGCGCGCGCAACCTTGGGGAGCTATGCGGATCTAGCGGCAATTGCAGCGGCGCAAACCAGCGGGGATCCGTGTGCCGCTGCGGCCTTGGTGAGCGCTCGTAATGGCGTTGAACTGTATGCGTGCGAAGTGATTGGTGATCAATCAATTGTGGAAGTGCGGATGCCGGCGCCAAACTTGCTCGCTCGATTTTCCACTATTGAATTCCTTATGGTTTCAGCTCGAGCTGGCTACTCAGTAGTGTGAGAATTCTGATTGCCCCAGATTTACTCAGGGGTTCATTTCCGTTTCCGCATTTGGGTGACTGAATACAACTAGGACAACCGAAGTCACACGGGCAGGCGCTCACGGCTTCACAGGTTGCCTTCATCCATGCAAGGGCGTTATCAAAACCGAACTCGGCGATTCCTGCACCACCGGGTAATCCGTCATAAATAAATATTGTGATTTCACCCGTATCCGGGTGCATGGGCGTTGACACACCCCCGATATCCCAACGGTCGCAACTGGCAAAAAGTGGAAGCATGCCAATGCTGGCGTGTTCGGCCCCGTGAATCGCTCCGGCAATTGTCGCGTCGTCGACATTCGTGTCGATTAACGGGAAGGTCCACCACACGGCTTTGGTTTTGAGAGATCTAACGGGGAGGTCAAGCAGGAGCGTTCCCAAATTCTCGCCGGTGAAATGCCTTCGAGCGAATGAAACCGTTTGTGAAGTAACTTCAACGTCACCGAAATGAATGCGCAGGCTGGGTGTGATCTCCTGCGTTCTTTCCTCACTGACTACATGAATGTTGCTGATATCGCGGGCAAAGGTTGTGTAGTCCACGGGAGTGGCTTCCACCAAGGCAACCGCTGCATCAAGATCAAGTTCGTGGACAACAAAAGTTTCACCTTGATGGGTGTAGACAGCACCCTCATGAACACTCTGGTGTGATGCTGCGTGATCTACATAACCGCAGAGTCTTCCCGTGCCGATCTCAACAACCCGAATTGTTTCGCCACCGGTTCCTCGCAGGTCAGCGAGTGCACTTGCAGCCTGGCTTTGTGTCCAGAACCAGCCCGTTGGTCGCTTTCTCAGAAGTCCCTGATCAACGAGTGTCTCGAGAACTCCGGGCGCATTCGCCGGGAAATACCGTTCGAGGTCCTCAGTTGTGAGAGGGAGTTCCTGCGCAGCAGCACACAGGTGTGGCGCCATGACGTACTCATTTGACGGATGTGAAATAGCTACCTCAACATCAGAGTCAAAAAAAGTTTCCGGGTGGTGGAGTACATAAGTGTCAAGGGGATCTTCGCGCGCAACAAAAATAGCGAGCGCTTCTTTGCCACTGCGACCAGCGCGACCAACCTGCTGCCATAAAGATGCCTTCGTGCCTGGCCAGCCTGCGGTAATCACAATGTCAAGGCCAGTTATGTCAATCCCGAGCTCGAGTGCATTGGTAGCTGCCATTGCGCGAATTTCCCCCGAGCGAAGATCTCGCTCAAGTTCCCGGCGCTCATGTGCGAGATACCCACCACGGTAAGCGCGAACCATATGTTCGATCTCGTCCGAGTTAAAGTCTTGAATCAGAAGTTCCTTTGTTTGCGCTGACACATATTCAACCCCCCGGCGTGAACGAGCGAAGACAACAGCTTGATCACCACTAGGAACGATTCGGGCGAGCAGTCGTGAGCTTTCGTCGAGCACACCGCGCCTGGTCTCCGTATTGAGGATTGTGGGGGGCTGCCAAAAAACAAAAGTGCGTTG
>CAMCYV010000168.1 GCA_945885645.1 Bifidobacterium breve
GAGGCGCAGGCGCGTGAGGGTCTGGAAATTCTGGATCAAGCGTTTGGTGACATTGACTCATATTACCAAGGCTGAGTTTTCATGAAGATCCTAATTATTGGATCGGGTGCGCGCGAACATGTCATTACCAGTGCTCTTTTGCGTGACCCCGAAGTCGAATCAGTCGTTGCTGCTCCTGGAAATGCGGGGATGGCAGCGCTTGTCCAGTGCATTCCGATTGATGTAACCGATGCACATTCAATCGGTGAACTGGCAACGAAACTTCAGGTTGACTTGGTTGTTGTTGGCCCAGAAGTCCCGCTCATGGCTGGTGCAGCCAATGAATTAAATGCCCGAGGCATTCCTTGTTTTGGGCCGACGCGTGAAGCAGCATTGATCGAAGGCAGCAAAGCTTTCTGTAAAGAAGTGATGGCGGAAGCGGGCGTTGCAACAGCATTAGCTCAGGTATGCACGAACTTGGCTGAAGCCGAAATCGCTCTCGACACTTTTGGTTCCCCGCATGTTGTCAAAGATGACGGGTTGGCAGCTGGTAAAGGGGTTGTTGTCACTCTCGATCGAAGTGAGGCGCTCGCGCATGCGCTTAACTGTTTCTCGGTGGGGGGAATGGTTGTAATCGAGGAATTTTTGGACGGGCCCGAAGTCTCAATTTTTGGTATCTCGGACGGCACCACCGTGATCGCGTTACAACCCGCCCAGGACTTTAAGCGTGTCGGCGACAATGACGAAGGACCCAACACGGGCGGTATGGGCGCCTACTCACCACTTCCTTGGCTGGGCGAGAACGTTGTTGCTGAAGTCACCGAGCGGGTACTGCAGCCAATGGTTGACGAAATGAAGAGGCGGGGAACCCCATTTGTTGGGGTGCTGTACGCCGGACTGGCCATGACGGCACGCGGTATTCGGGTAATTGAGTTCAATGCCCGATTCGGTGACCCCGAAACTCAGGTCGTGCTTTCTCGGTTAGTGACTCCTCTTGGACGGTTGCTTTACGCAGCTGCGACCGGTCAGCTGAAGGACTTTGCCAAACTCGTATGGCACGAGGGGTACGCGGTCAATGTTGTTATCGCCGCCCAGGGTTACCCGGCGAAGCCGTTGCTGGGAACCTCAATTTCAGGGGTGGAGCTCGCTGAAGCAGACCCATTCATTACCGTTTTCCACGCGGGAACAGAGTTGCTGGGCGGGGAATTGGTCACATCGGGTGGACGAGTGCTCTCGGTTACCGCTCAAGCCCCCACTTTGAATCAGGCAAGGGAGCGCGCCTATGCCGGTGTGACCCACATTGAGATCGCCGGCTCACATTTTCGCAGCGATATTGCCCGAAATGCTTGCACTTCCGACTCCTGAATCGGTCACATGAAAGAATGCAGCCGTGGGTAGCCGAGTGAATTCAATTGATAACGTTCTCGCCTCACGCTATGCATCACCTTCAATGGTGGATCTGTGGGCTCCGGAGTCAAAAATTAGGCTCGAACGGCAGCTATGGATCGCCGTGATGCGCGCCCAGCAGGAATCAGGCGTAGCCATCCCGGCTGGAGCCCCAGAAAAATACGAAGCCGTCATCGACACGATCAATCTCGAGTCAATTGCTGAGCGTGAGCGGGTCACCAAGCATGATGTAAAAGCACGAATTGAAGAGTTCAATGAATTAGCGGGTGCTGAAAACATCCATCTTGGAATGACATCGCGGGATCTCACCGAGAATGTTGAGCAACTGCAGATTCGTTTGAGTTTGATATTGGTGCGGGACAAGTCCGTCGCAGCACTGGACAGGTTGAGTGGCCTTGCAGTTGCTTACTCGGAACTTGCCATGGCTGGGCGTTCACACAATGTCGCAGCCCAGATCACAACTCTCGGCAAGCGCATGGCAACCTTCGCCGAAGAACTTCTCTTCGCAGTTGAAAGACTTGAAGAATTAATTGACGCTTACCCACTGCGAGGAATCAAGGGGCCGGTGGGAACGGCTCAAGACATGTTGACATTGCTCGATGGAAATGAACAGGCGCTGAGCCAGTTGGAAACACGAATCGCCCATCACCTTGGATTCGACAACCTCTTGACCAGCGTTGGTCAGATTTATCCGCGTTCACTTGATTTTGAGGTGACATCCATACTTGTTCAGATCGCTTCGGGTCCATCAAATTTTGCAACAACAGTGCGCTTAATGGCTGGGCAAGAACTTGCGACCGAAGGCTTCTTGCCGGGTCAGGTTGGTTCATCTGCAATGCCGCACAAAATGAATGCTCGATCCTGTGAACGCATTAATGGTTTTCATGTGATTCTGCGAGGCTACATGAACATGTGTGCCGATCTTTCCGGACAACAATGGAATGAAGGTGACGTAGCCTGTTCGGTTGTTCGTCGAGTTGCACTCCCTGATTCTTTTTATGCAATCGATGGCCTGATGGAAACATTTCTCACGGTGCTCGATGCATTCGGTGCTTTCCCCGCAATGATTGACCGCGAACTGGATCGCTTCCTACCCTTTTTGGCTACGACCAAGATCCTGATGGCTGCGGTGCAATCGGGAATCGGGCGAGAGACTGCACATGAAGTAATCAAGGAGCACGCGGTTGCAACAGCATTAGCGATGCGCGAAACCCCTGATGCAAACAATGACCTACTAGAAAAACTCGCTGCTGATCCACGCCTGGACTTCACTGTTCCGCAGTTAAACACGCTCCTCGCCCAGCCGATTGAATTTACCGGTGCTGCCCAACACCAAGTTCGGGTTTTGGCAGACCGAGTTGAAATCCTCACCGCGCGCTATCCAGATGCCGCGGGCTATCAACCAGGCGGAATTCTGTGACCCAAACGCTGTCCCACAATTACGACCTCCCCGAAGATTACGAACACATCTATTCGGGCAAGGTTCGAGATATTTTCCGCACACCGCAGGACCGACTCCTCATGGTGACCAGTGATCGAATATCAGCGTATGACTGGATACTTGAAACCGAAATCCCCGACAAGGGTCGGATCCTGACCTCAATTTCGCAGTGGTGGTTTGGACAACTCCAAGGCTTAGTTTTTAACCACACGACAACTTCCAAAGTGCCTAAGTCAGTTGCGGGTCGCGCGGTTGTTTGCGAGCCACTTGACATGTTTCCGGTGGAGTGTATTGTCCGCGGTTACCTCGCTGGCAGTGGTTACTCCGATTATTTGGCAACACGAAAAATCTCAGGTAACGGTTTACCACCCGGATTGAAAGATGGTGCGTTGCTACCAAAACCACTATTTACCCCAGCAACAAAGGCACCCCTTGGCGAACACGACATGAACATCACCTATGACGACGTCATCGTTGAACTTGGTCAAGAAGAAGCCCAAGAACTAAAGCGGCTGTCAACTGCCATGTATGAATACGCGGCCGACCGGGTAAGTCGTAAAGGTTTGATTTTGGCTGACACTAAATTTGAATTTGGTATTGCACTTGGTGGTAAGTATCAAGGTCAAATAATTTTGGGTGACGAAGCACTTACGCCTGACTCGTCTCGTTACTGGGAAAAGGCATTGTGGAACCCAGGTGGTCCCCAACCTTCATTTGATAAACAATTCGTACGCGACTGGTTGACCTCATCGGAATCAGGGTGGGACAAAAATTCAGGTCAAGCTCCACCGCCCTTGCCTGATGAAATTGTC
>CAMCYV010000169.1 GCA_945885645.1 Bifidobacterium breve
GACTGATCGATACCCCATTTACGGATGGTCTCCGTGAATGCGGACTTCTCCGGTAACGGTCTCCGACCCGTGACACCCGGGATGATTTCACCAGCCATGTGCATAGAAACATCAGCCTGGCGAGCGCCCGGGATATGACCTTCAAGAAAATTTAGGGCAGCTTGCGGCTCGGAGTCGATGTCAAAGCGTGCATCTAGTACCACTACATCTGAATCGTTGATGATGAACTCAAGCTCTGTCGCCGAAATCAAAGTTCTGTATCGCATTCGCTGATCGTAACTATCGGCTTCGTTCACTTTCGCATCCTTTCCTGTACTTGCCCTGAGACGTTCATTACATGGCCTTCACTGATCACCGTGGTCGCGGTCCAAGTTCTTCGCGCAATTTCGCAAGGGCCGCATAAGCCTTATTTCGATACTGAGCAATTTCATCGCGCTTTGCCGAATCCATCCCCGTGAAGCCACCACCCGACTTCAGCCCCAGATTTCCTTGATTAACCCGCTCGACCAGAGAAGCCGGGGCTGCATACCTCTCACCATATGCAGCGCTAAGGCTCTTGTAAGCCCCTACGTAAACGTCCAGTCCCGCCATGTCAGCACCGGCAAATGGACCAAAGAAAGGCAACCTAAACCCGAATGAATTGCTCACAACTTCATCGATGAGTTCGGGCGTTGCCGCACCATCATCCACCATGCGCATTGACTCTTGAAAGAGTGCAAATTGAAGCCGATTCGCGACAAAGCCCGCGACATCAGAGACTCTGGTCGTGACCTTTCCAACGCTCAGCAAAAGTTCTTCGACTCTCGTCGTGACAGATTCCAGCGTCACTTCGAGGGGAATGACTTCTACGCATGGCACAAATGGCGCTGGATTCATCCAATGCGCCCCGAGAAAGCGCTCTGGATTCACCACAAATTCAGCAAGCACATTAATCGGAATCGCTGATGTGTTGGAAGTAATAACTGCATCGGCTGGAGCGGCTGCAGAAATGCGCCCAAATACTTCCTCTTTCACCGCCAGATTTTCTGAGACAACTTCAGCGATGTAGTCCGCATCACGAACTGCATCTTCAATTGATGGTGCGGCAACAAGGCGTTCCTCAATTAGGTCAGCACTGCCCGGCGGAAACAACCCATCCTGCTCGTACGCTCGAGCTTCACCAACTAAGCGAATTTTGGCCGCAACCGCAGTTTCTTCGTTGATATCCGCAATAGCGCAGTCGTACCCCGCAAGGATGAGGCACTGAGCCATGCCGCCACCCATGTATCCACTTCCGACTATCACTGCCTTCCGAAAAGGCCTATCTTGGTTACTCAACGTAATTCCCTTCGTCTAATGAATCGTGTATCCACCGTCAATTGCCAAAGTATGACCAGTAATCAGACTTGCTTGATCACTGAGTAAAAATGCCACGGATGGTGCAACATCTGCTGGTATTCCCAATCGTCCAATCGGGATGCGCGACGTCAACTTCTCTTCCATGCCTGGTCGGTCCAAAGTAGCTGCGCTCAATTCAGTTCTGATAAATGTCGGTGCGACCGTGTTTACTCGGATGCCGTATCGACCCCACTCAAAAGCCAATACGCGCGTCATATGGGCGATCGCAGCTTTACTTGAACCATAGGCAACACGGTCTTCAATCGCTACCGAGCCAGCCTGACTTCCCACGTTGACAACACTGCCCTGAATACCGTCGGCTACCCAATATCTGGCTAGCGCTTGCGTAACAAAAAACGTACCGGTCACGTTTGTATCAATAACGCGTCGCCAGGTTTCTTCATCGACGTCGAGGGCCGGCTGCGGTGCATTAATCCCAGCGTTATTGCATAGAAGATGGATTGGTCCATGTGATTCCCATAGTGATTTCACACTACTTCTTATGGAACTGACGTCAGCGACGTCCATGACGACTGGTGAAGTCCCGTATTTTTCCGCAATCTTTTCGGCTTGACCGCGATCACGTGAAGTGCCAAAAACTCTTGCCCCTTGGGCGTGCAGTTCATCGGCAATCGCAGACCCGAGACCCCCTTTAGCCCCCGTCACTAGGGCAGTTTTTCCAACAAGGGATGACATTATCTCTCACTTTCAAAGGGATGAAGAGACTCCACATTAGACCCTTCTCAGGTGCTACGCCTCGCTAACAGCCATGAATCTTTCGCATACAACTTTTCAGCGATTCCGCACGCCCTTGAGCGAGCTGTCCGCGCGGCTACTGAGGTACCCAGCGCTTTGATCTAGGTTCATCCCATGCGGCTACGACGCGAAGTGCCTAAGGAGTACTCCTATGTAACGGTCGTTACTTACGGTCGCACGGGCAGCACGGCGATTCAATCGAGTCTTAATGCCCTGCCCGGGGTCTTGGTGCGTGGTGAGAATTATTCGGCGATGCGCGGGCTCGGCACATACCTTCAGTCGATCGCCGAAGTCGCCGACCGACACCATGCTGGCAAATCGACCCACCCCTGGTACGGATCTGCGCGGTTAGATCCCAGTGCGGTGCTTGCCGATATTCGTCGCCACGTCATTGACTACCTGCTCAGGCCTACGGCCGACACCAATTGGATCGGGTTCAAGGAGGTTCGCTATGAGCCCGGGCATTTTGCATCTTATGACGAATTACTCCAGCACCTAGTTTTCCTCGGCAAGTTATTTCCAGGCTTGCGTTATGTGATCAATGTCCGGGAGCCTGATGACGCAGCGCGCAGTGGATGGTGGCCAAAGAATTCCGACGCACTCGAAGTGCTAACGACCACTCGAGAATGGTTGTTGAGCGCGACAGCAGACCTCAACGCTTTCTACGGATCTCTCCGGGCGGTCTGCGTGGCTTATGAAGTTTGGGTGGCCGACCCGACGGTACTGATCGATGCGTATTCGAGCCTGGGGTTACCACGTGATGACCAGGCAGTGCGCGCAGCACTACTTGAGCGCCTTGATCATGGACCACGTCCAGGGTAAGTGGCCAACCAGCACTAGCGGTAGCGCAGGAGCGAACGTCGGGAATCGAACCCGCATTTTTCACGCTTCTCTAGATGCCTTGATGGTGTCACAATCTGATGTCGGCGGGGTCAGGGTGTTTTCTGATTTAGCGGTGTTCAAGACGACGCCTTTAGGCCCCGTGCCGCATCTCTCTTCTCTTCAGGGGGTAAATCCAAAATTTGTGTGATGATTTCCAAGGATCTCCATGAAGGGACTACGGTCAAATATGGTGAATTCATATAGATTTTCCGATTTGTGTTGTTTTTCCGCGACTTCAGGGCTAGTCTGAATTAAATTAAGGAAAGCTCTTGATAACTAACGGGGATCGGGGAATCCATGCGAATGGACAAGGCATCTAAAAACCGTAATTTTGTATATCCCAAAGACAAAAGGCGTTTGGCCGTGGCCGGATGTGCAGTAGCGGTGCTACTAGTTGGCGCCCTTGGGTCCCCAGCATTCGCCGATGAACCGCCTCCCGGTGGTGGTGCTCCTACCGCTCCGCCTGCTCCGCCTAGTGGTGGTACTCCGCCTGCTCCGCCTAGTGGCGGTAACCCCGGACAACAACCCGGTGGACAACAACCCGGTGGACAACAACCCGGTGGACAACAACCCGGTGGACAACAACCCGGTGGACAACAACCCGGTGGACAACAACC
>CAMCYV010000170.1 GCA_945885645.1 Bifidobacterium breve
ACGTTTAGCGGACCCTTTTCATTTTCAACAGGTTTCCAAGGGTTTCAATACCTTTGGGAGCAAAAGCCAACCGCAATATTTTGTGGAAATGACGTCATCGCCTTAGGAGCGATGAGTGCCGCTGCATCATTGAAGGTGAAGATACCTGAAGACGTCACAATTGTCGGCTTCGACAACATACCCATGTCCAGTTGGAATATGTTTGAACTTACAACAGCGGGAGTTTCCTTAGATGAGATGGCAATAACTGCCGTCGGTCTTCTGATGCAACGAATGGAAGATTCGGATCGTGACGTGCAGCGAGTAGTTATGGAGCCGCAAGTAACCCTTCGCTCCACACACGGACTCCCGCGCGAGATGGCTTCGAGTAACTCGTGAATCTCGAAAACTACATGTACCGTCCACCCGTCACTTCAAGCACGGTTCCCGTAACGTAACTCGATAGATCTGAAGCAAAAAACAACACAGCGTTTGCAACTTCCTCAGCCGTTCCCGGCCTACCAAGTGGAATCTCTCGCACCTTTTCTTTAATGATCTCTTCAGACAACACTTCAGTCATCGGTGTTTGAATCAGTCCTGGCTGTACTGCATTTACCCGAATTCCATAGCGCGCAACCTCTTTGGCCGCAGCCTTCGTTAGCCCAACCACACCTGCTTTGGCCGCCGAGTAGTTCGTCTGTCCAAAGAATCCGGTCTTTCCGCTGATGGACGACATGTTTACGATTCTGCCACCGCCAGATTCCTTCATGTACGAAGCAGCAACCTTTGTTCCAACCCAAACCCCTTTGAGATTTACGTTAATCACTTGGTCAAATTGCTCTTCAGTCATTTTCGCCATCGTGGCATCACGCGTGATACCTGCGTTGTTGACCATGATGTCAACTTTTCCAAATTCGTTAACAGCCCGATCGAAAAGACTTTCGACCGAGGAAATATTGGTGACATCACAAGCGGCATAGAGAAACCTTTCAGGGAATTGCTTGAGTTCATCTGGCTGCTCTTTATGGATGTCTCCCACAACGACGTTCGCCCCGTGGCTCCACAAAACCTTTGCAGTCGCAAGACCTATTCCCTGTGCTCCACCCGTGACCACACAGGTAAGGCCGCCTAATAACTCTGTCACAATTGCCTAACCCAAATCAACGGGTTGCCAGTGTTCAACCACTGGAGCCCCGGCAAGAATTCCCGTGACAAGTACTCGCCATTCATCAAACAGGTCAGACTCCACAAAGCCCTGTGTGTGGTCTTCTATTTTTTCCCAGATGATTTTGAGAGCGTATGTGTTTGGTTTTTCAACCCCGAGGCCCAGCGAAAGCGAGACGAAGCCTTTTGACCTGGGAAATATCTCTACGGCCGCACGTCGTACTGCGTCTTCAAATGCCCCATTCTGTCCGTCCGCTACCTCGATGAATGCAATTTCTTCAACCATGAACTTTTCCTCTCTACGTACTGTTGGCGTAATTCCAAATTTACAAGATGCACAGGCCGGGCATTAAGCAGGATTCCCTTAACCTAAATTGGTAATTGCAATTCTGCAATTGGGACAAGACTTGACAATTGATCTGGACCTGGGCTGCCATCCTTGTTTTCGTAACCATGAACTATCGCCACAACAGCATCATTTAAGGGTGTTGGAATCCCTACTTTTCTACCAGCTGCGGAGACACCTCCGTTGATGACGTCAACTTCAGTGATGGAGCCTTTCTCAATATCTTGAAGCATGGATGCTTTAGTGGCCCCGAGTGAGGACATCAGTACACCAATTGACTCATCGGACCGAGCGAGATCCATCGGTTCCAAGACGGCTATATCGCGAGGCGAAATCCCTGCGACCACGTCAAGGTCCATGTTCATCGCCATCGCCACTTGGTAGCCCTCTGACCACAATGCCCTGACGACGTCAGCCCCTCGGGGGAGAGCCACGACATCTCCATAGACCAGCCCCGTTACAACTCCAAGCCCCGAGAACGAACTGTTCAACAGCAACTTGGACCACACTTGACCTTGGATGTTGTCGGTAAAATGCACTTCAGCAACATCTGAGAGGACATCACCTAGCGCTTGGAGTCGCGCAGACATTTTTCCATCAAGTTCCCCGATGGCGAAAGGTGCAAAAGTTGTTTGCGCTACCCGTCCTGGGCCTAAGTTGGTTGCGCCCCAAGAAACGGTGCCCACGAGCAACTTTTCTGGTCCAACAACTTCTTGGATACTGTCTTGAACTAGTCCATTTCCCAACGCCACATAAGTATCGACGCATCCCATTTTTACTAATGGCTCCAGGGCCGTTCGAATGTGCGGTGCTTTCAATGTGACTAGCCCAAAATCAAAAGTGCCACTCAATCGGCTTACATCGCTTACCGCATTGAGTGGGACGATGTCCTTTTCACCAACAAGATCGACTTCCAAGCCCGGGTCGCACATTAATGCAACATGGGCCGGATATGCATCAAGTACGGTGACGTCATGGCCTGCTCTCGTTAAACGAGCGGCCATGACTCCACCAATCGCACCTCCACCAATGACAAGTACGCGCGCGGACGCGTTATTTCCCACTAAATCAGATTTCCAGGATCAGAAATTCCTTGGTAAACGGTTTCAATGCCACGCTTATAAAAAGCCTTCGCTTCATCGCTGAGTCGAGTGAGTGGCTCAGGCGCTTTGGGAAGCGGTGCGAAAGATCCCATGTCATGGCTAACCAACATGCTGGCATCCATGACATTTGCGAGAGCCGTTAAGCGGTGCATCGACATCACCGCTGACGTTGCATCACTTGTGATTCCACCCGGAGTATCAGTGGCAATGTTTTCGCAGCAGTTCACTGCATCACCGGTCAAAATGACAGAACCTATATCCGGCACATCCCACAACGCAATCGATTGATGGCCTGGCGTGTGACCTGGGGTCGAAATCAAGTGCACACCGGGGAGAATGCACCAATCGCCTTCAGCAAGGTTCCAATTGAAATTTGGGTGATTGTAATCAGTCTTTACATAGGGGAAAGTAGTGAATCTGTCGGGAGCAAATACCCAGCGGTATTCAGCTTTTTGGACAACGTGCAACGCATCAGGGAAGAAACGGGCGCCGCCACAATGATCGTGATGCAAGTGTGTGTAAACCACCATCTTGATATCGGACGCATCCAGGCCAACCAATTTTATTTGCTCTAAAGGATGATTCCGCTTTTCCATGATGGGAGTTGCCGCCTGAGCTAAGGGGATGCCCCAGGTTCCTTCTGCATCGTCAATGACGTCTGGGTCATTACCGGTGTCCACTAACACAAAACCCCGCGTCGTCTCAACTAAAAAGTATTGAACCGGGATGCGAATCCGCTCCCCAGGACGATTCAAAGACACCATGACGCTCGCATCGAGTTCGAGTTCGCCACCATCCAGTACATATACTTTTTTAACTACGGTGTTCACCATCAGCTTCTCCTTACGTATCGCTTAAGAACTAACGAAATTAAACTATCTTGACCGTCATGCACTTATCTGACTTTTACAACTTTTTAACCTAATCGCGACTCTCAGGGACCAGGATCGCCGATTTCCCAAGAATCATCAATAGGTCGAGACTTGTCAACAATCCATTCACTCCACGAGCC
>CAMCYV010000171.1 GCA_945885645.1 Bifidobacterium breve
GTTTTACTCGCTGCCATCATCTCGTAGCCACTGTCGTACGCGCGAAGAATGAGTCGCGTGCCATGGCCGGGATCAGTGCGGAATTCACGGCTTGCGATTGTGCCCCGGAAAACAATGTCACCGGCGAGGTCACCCAATCCGTAACCGAATACCGAGATAGTGCTGCCAATTCGACTGCCGTAGCCGCCAAAGGAGCTCACGTCCTGGGGACCACGCTTGATTTCGACTTCACACATTCGTGGCATGTTGAGTGCTGCATCGACACTAATGCGGGCAACCTGGGCTTGCTCTTCATCGGAGATGTGCTTGCGGTCCCACAGCATTCGAAGATTCGCACCGGGTTGGTCATAAGAGTTTCCAAATAGGCTCGCCATTAGTACTCCTCCTCCACTCCGAAGATTTCGTCATCGTCGCCTTCCATGATGACGGTCCCACCTTCGCCACGCTTTGGCAGATCAATGGGTGATGGGAGCAGAACCTTGCGGCCGGCGGGGATTCGCATCGGATCATCGATTCGATTGTGTTGCGCGATGTCACGCCAATGCCGAGGGTGTTGATATGTGCGATAGGAGACATGTGCCAATGTGTCGCTATCGAGCATGGTTTCGGTGAATTCTGGTGCAAGTCCACCGGAAGTCGGGTTAGTGGAGCCGGTGGAAGTCGGGTACTGCGTGAGTTCTACCGAGCCGATCGCTTTGGTTGGATCACCGTCAGTACCAAATCGTACGATCTGCGAACTGAACTCCGAAACAACGCTGAGCGGGGAGATAAATGACCCCCACAGCAACATCACGAGCGGGGGCGTAGTGGCCGTTGACCAGAAAGAACTGCTGTAGTTCTCAACCAGCATCAACATTTTTTTGAGTTCGGCCATGACGGTGCGTTGCTTGCCATAACCCAGAGCACCTGTTGGCCGGGATGAAATCCCTTCCTTTTTCATCATGAATTCGAACTCAATTTTCATCGGCTGAGGGCCGTTCCATTCCAAAGGTCCCGACTGGGATGAAGATGTTGAGTCGGTTACTTCCCAACTCGCTGCTTTCTTGATCTTCATGCTGGCTGGTGGCAGGAAGAATTCAATTGAGTCGTATTCCGCAGCGAGCATGGCGGCCTGGCGAGACATGGCCGAACCCAAATTACCGAGCCCGAGCATTTGACCAAAGGCAGAAGAGCCGGTCGTCCAAGAACTCATTTTGGCCAGCATGGCCCGTGTCGCACTTCCCGTATTAGGAATAATTACAAGCTTGCACGGCTCTACCCGCTCTTCGGTTGCAATGGATTGATCAATCATTGGCCGACCGCCACCGAATGTTTCTACGTCATAGCCGGAGAAACTGAAGGTGAGAGTCTCGATCGTTGTTGGCGGCATGATCCCGGTGCCGATTTCGTTGACCAAACCGGCACTAAACGACGGGGCATTCCAGGTTTGTGGGAAACAGTTGCGAAAAACAATTGAGTACTTGTTATTTGATCCGCTCTCGGGAACTTCAACCGTGATCGACACAGTGGTTGGCCCCTGCTCGCGTGCCTTGCTGAACCACTCCGTGATCAGCACGCTGGTGCCGGGGATCCAGGGACGAGCAAGGTTCACCGTCCCGTAGGTCACCCGTTCGATTTCCCGGAAAGTGGTGCGCATGTAGCCGCCGGCCGGTAAATCGTTGGTGTTCATTTCCATCGAGCCCAACGACATTGACTGCCAACCACCACCGAGTGCTGGTTGGCTAACACCATCTACCGCCAACGTGAATCCGCTGAAATAACCTCCGGGATTGTCGGGGTCATAGCGGGTCGGTCCAAAGCCACCCGGTGCCTTCGGTATCAAATTACTCAAACCTTGACTACCGAGAAGACCACCCAGGAAGTTCATCCCTTGTTCAATACTCATCGGCTTCTACCTTCAACAACAATCGACCTCATCACAATCGACCCCGCCGCTCAAGATCTCGCACCAATTCAGCTCGCAGTCGTCTTTGCAAATACGGATACAGCTCAGCTGCTTGCCGCTCCAGCCGCTTCGCGCGACTGTCAGCATCTTTCTTGCTCTTCGGTGGCCCAGCGAAATCCTGCTCCAGTTGTCCCATCAGTGACTCGCGCGTCTTGGACCATACTGATGTGGCGGCTGATGTGGCGGCTGATGTGGTGGCGCTACCAATACCGTCCAGAATTCCGCGGGATGGCTCACGTGCCGCTCGCTGCACGCCAGCATCAAACGCCGATGATTCCGAGTAAGAAGGTGCATGTTGTTGCATGCCGGGGCGAGTGGTTTGCGCGGGTAAGTTCATTGATGAAGTTCCGTACGCGGTCGCTGCACTTGGTGCAGAATCACTCTTTCCGGTAACGCGGTGGTGCAGTGGTGTCGGACGGATGGGTTCACTGCGCCCAACTGCCATGTGCTCTTCAACCCGGCGAGCTGCGTGTTCTAACTGCTGACCTTCGTCCGTGTGTTCACCGGGCATTGAACTACCACGACCTTGTTGTTGGATAACGTGCGTGAGCTCGTGGGCGAGTAATTGCTGTCCGCGATCACTCGCAACCGGAGCATCTGATGCGAAGAAGATCTGACCGTTCTTGGTGAACGCCTCCGCATTAACGGCATTGGCTTGCTGTGCTGCCGCCTCACCTTCGTGCACCGTTACATGTGACGGTGGTTCACCCACGGTCGAACGCAAACTCTGTCGCACGGGCTCCGGAACCACGATCTGCCTTGGCCCCTGAACCTTTGGTTGCGGGGCCGCACCCAAGTTCGCCAAACCTCCGGCAGATGGCCCGTTACCCTCACGCGCTCGACGCTGGATTCCCGTTGCTGCACCACTACCAAGGATCGGTCGTTCTGCCCGTGACACGTTCGTGTTCCCGGTAGCGGATTCTCGGGCTGTGGTCCGGTGAACTTCACCTGGCCCCGAGAGCGTTGCAGCGGGTGTAACTGATGGCAAAGATGTTTGAGTCACGACCGGTGTAGGTGCAGGTTCTTGATCCCGAAGTGCACTGGGTTGCGTTGTTGCAATTGTCGTTGGCGCCGCAAGGTTAGTTTCGCCCCTATGTTCAGCTACCGGATGCACCAGCGAAACCGGTTCATTTGTTTCATTGGGTTTAGCGGTTTGCGCCGCGGGTGAGTCGGTGTCGCGGGCGCGGACTTGAATACCTGCAGGTGGAGTTTCGTTGATCGTTGGCCGCGAGGGTTGTGACGGCGTCGTCGAGGACGCAACGACAGGAAATGTTGTTGCAGAGCCAGTTGCGTTCTCAGGGCCGGCTGTTGATTGTGGAGTTGTGGAAGGTGCGCTGCTCGACGATAGTTGCAAGCTCGCAGGTGGAGTTTCGTTGATCGTGGGCCGCGAAGGTTGTGACGATGTCGCCGCAGGTGTGACAGAAGGCGTTGTGGAAGGTGCGCTGCTCGTTGGTAGCTGCGAGTTCGCAGGTAAGTCGGTGTCGCGAGCGCGGCGTTGAATGCTCTGGATATCTGGCACCGGTTCCGGGTGAATCAGCTCGGCTGGGGGCATGGGTGCGTCGAGTTCTTGAAGTGGTTGATTCACGCGACCACGGGGTTGCCTGCGTCGAATCGCTTGGGAATCGTCCGACGGGAACTCCTTCAACGGGCGTGGGATCA
>CAMCYV010000172.1 GCA_945885645.1 Bifidobacterium breve
GAAGAGGGCTTTCGCTGGAAAGTTCTCCTCGTCGAGGACGAGGAGTTCACTCGAGGTCTACTCGCGAACTCCCTTGAGAATTCCGGTGTTGAGGTGCGATCCTGCCCATCGGTATCACTTGCTTTGAGTTTGTTGCAGGATTATGAGCCGCACGTTGTCATCACAGATCTGGATCTTGGCCAAGGCCCTAGCGGGGTGCATCTTCTTGAGCGAGTTGCGCAGCAGACTCCGTGGGTCGGTATGGCGATTCTGAGCGCCCACGCCTCGCCCGAACTCGCCGTTCGTGATGGCTATCGAATCCCAGAAGGCACGGTTTATGCCGTGAAATCTGAGATCGCAAGTTCAGATGATCTGGTCAACCTAATAGAGGCTGCAGTCGAGCGTCGGGTGGTGCGCGAGAGTGATGCGGTCGGTGACAGGGTCGTGATCTCTCCTGTGCACGGTGAGATCTTGCGCATGATCGCTGAAGGTTTGTCGAATGCAGCAATCGCAAGAGAGCGAAACACGAGTCTGCGAGCGGCAGAAGGCATGGTGCAACGAACATTTGTTGCCCTTGGAATTGGTTCAGATGCTGACCGTAATGCGCGTGTTCTCGCCGTCCGAATGTGGCAGCAGGGCAAGGTCATAATTCGGTGATCACGCCATCCCCACTCACTCTCATCAGTGGCCGCTGGGCAGTGTCGCTGCGTGGAGGGACACTGCTCGAAGTCACATTGCCTTATGCGCCGATGTTCACGACGGCACCGTTTGCGGAGCAGGTTGCACATTCATGAACACCGAACACGAGTGAACACCGGGCACTCTCAGCCCTTTTTATTCAGTTTTCATCCCCCGTTTGGCCTGCAATCTCCTTGTGTTTCGGGGGAGGCGTTCTGGGGTTGCTAGGTCCTCGGCACCCTGTTACCTTTTGCCCGGAAAATGGTGGGAAATTTGGCTACAACATGGAGGGTTGTTGATGCAGCGAGTACTTGGCAAATTCGGAATCGCTTTCGGGCTTGGTGTTACTATCATTGCGATCTCGGCCTGCTCACCAAACCTTATTTCATACACCGGCCCGACCTCCGTGCCGGCAGAGGCGGGTAGTTTCACATTCCAAATGAGCGCGATTGCTGGAAACCTTAAGGGCTACTCCGTGGAAACCTTGCCCACCAATTCCTCCTTAGTTTGCAGACTCGCACCTAATGCAACCCCACCGACTGACGTGCTTTTTTCTGGCGGTGCAGGCATCTGTCGCATCAGTGCTTCCAGCAATACATACATGTTTCATCGTGGTCCATCAACTCTGACCGGAACAACCGAAAACTTCGATGTAGTAGTCGAAGAACCAACCAATCCACCAAGTCCAGCGGCTCTACCTAACACAAGCACCGCACCCCCTGCCAGCGCAGCTGCACCGTCACTAGCACCAACACCAGCATCATCATTAACAGCTTCACAATCACCCAGTGCATCACCCAGTGCATCACCCAGTGCATCTGCAAGCGCCTCGAAGAGGCCGTTACCAACTGCCTCAACGCCTGCCCCGGCTACAAGTGTTGCGCTTCTCGTTCAGGTAGTAACTTGGAATCCTTCCACCTCGATTTCGAGCACTATTCCGTCCTCTAACGGTGGGCGCGAGTTCACGCCATCGTCAATGGCTACCACCTCGGGTGATGGCACGATCACTTACGCGATCGGAACACCCAACACGTCTTATTGTCATCTGCGCGCCGGTAGAATAGTGGTGGTGGGACAAGATGGTGTCTGCAATGTCGTAGCCACGGCCAGTGGCACCGATCGATTCGCACTAGCTGAGACTTCGGTAACGTTCACAATAAGCAATTACACCGACCCGAATCCACCCCCACCTCCCGCTCCGACTTTATATTGAGGGCTGAATCAGAGTGACTGTTCACACTCACCCGCACGAGGCGGAGCACGTTCACCCGCATTCATTTGGCGTGCCACAATCCCTGAGTAGGCGCACGCTGCTCACCGGCATGGTTGCAGGCTTTGGGGTGGCACTGTGCGGTTCACTCATCAAGCCGGGGGAAGTTTCTGCGGCGGGCTCGGTTGTGAAACTTCCGGGATTCAGCGCGTTCTCTTCCTCGGTCAAGACATTGAAGTCCGGTCAGTACTACTTGGTTGAGAGCACCGGTCTACCGCTGCACAACATGATGATCGGTATTACCAACTGGCAGCAACAGGTTCCGGTCCCGCAGCCATATTCGGGAAGCAACGCTTGGAAGATTCCGGTGAGCCCTAAGCCGGCCGCGACTCCCATCTCAACAAAAAACAATCTCTTTCGCGGTGCGATCGCACTCGCAGCCGACGGTGTTCCGATTTTCAATGCACTCAACAACCGGGGCGAGGATTCGTACCTGATCGGAGAGCTCGACAAGTGGGGCGGACACTGTGGCCGCGCTGATGACTACCACTATCACGTGGCGCCATTGCACCTTTCGCCAAAAGTGGGGGCCACCAAGCCCATCGCCTATGCACTCGATGGCTATCCGCTGTACGGAGCACTTGAGCCCGATGGCTCAACAATGAAAAAGCTCGACTCCCTGAACGGCCATATTTACAAAGGCAAATATCACTACCACGGCACCAATACTTATCCGTATATCAATGGCGGAATGTATGGTCAGGTCACGGTCAAGGAGGGTCAGGTTGACCCTCAGCCGATGGCCCGACCCTTTCGCTCAGATGGCCAACCTTTGTCCGGCGCGAAGATCACGGATTTTGCTCGGAGCGGGGATTCCAAGTTCGCGCTCACCTACACTTTCAATGGCGGTGAGTATCTGATCGACTACACCGCGACGCTTCAGTCGGTGGAGATGACATTCACTGATCCATCAGGCAAGCAATCACGCGAGACCTATACACGGAAGTGAAATGATGAACCGAATCTTTACTAGTAGCCTCGCGGTGCGCACCTTGTTGACGGCACTCGCGGTCGCGAGTACTGCACTTCTCGCCCCCGCGACATTGGTAAATGCACTCCAGCCGGCAGCGAAGACTTCATCATTTACTGCCGAGGTGTGGGCGGATAACTGGTTTGCGCTGTATGTGAATGGCAAGAAGGTCGGGCAGGACTCCGTGCCAATCACTACGGAGCGTTCGTTTAATTCCGAGCGGATCACCTTTACGGCCAGTTATCCATTGACCATCGGGATTCTGGGCAAAGACTTTACCGAGAACGCCTCCGGTCTTGAATACATCGGTACTTCCAAGCAGCAGATCGGTGACGGTGGCGTGATCGCACAGGTTCGCGATAACAAGACCGGAAAGATCGTTGCGGTCACCAATGGGACTTGGAAAGCGCTCGTTATCAACAAGGCGCCTTTAAATCCGACCTGCGTAACGTCGAGCAACCCGCTTGCCGAGTGCAAAGTTTCTGCGAGCAGCGAGCCAAAGAATTGGTCGGCAGCGTCTTTCTCGGTCAAGGGATGGACTAACGCCTCGACCTACACCCCTGCTGAAGTTGGCGTCAAGGATGGCTACAACGAGATATCCTGGGACAAGTCGGCTCAACTGATCTGGGGCAGCGATCTCAAACTCGACAACACCATTCTGTTTCGCAAGACCGTTTCTGGGGCTTGAAAACTGCTTGACT
>CAMCYV010000173.1 GCA_945885645.1 Bifidobacterium breve
GACGGGGTTGCCGTGCCCACAACATTTAGTGAACTATCCCAGCCATTTATTGCACCACTTGACTCGATATTGATCGGGATCTCACCTTTAGTTTCATTGGCTCCACCCGATTGTCGATCATAAAAATCTGCATCAACGAAATAGCTGCCGCTATAAGAGTCCAGCGGATATTGAGCTGGTTCGCCGGAGACACCCAATACAACTTCGGCTCTACCGAAAGCCGTGCCTTGCGGAATTCGAATTTCTTGACTGCCGTCTGGTCCGCTCACCGTTACTCGAATATTGTCGACAGCGCGCCCGCTCGCATCTGAGATGCGGGCATCACTTGAGCTCATGACGACGCGGAAACTTGCATTGCTCGTGTCAGGGCTGAGGCCTATTGGTTCAAAATTAATGTCGATGCCAGACGTATTGGTGCTTGTCGCACTCTCAAAACTACTCGCACCCTCGGAGGAGTAGAAGGAAACGACTAGCCAATAAATTAGTGTAAAAACTAATGCCGTTACTCCGATTAGGCTCCACCCCCGTTTGGAAAGTTGCCGGGGGTGAGGATCCTTGGTGAAGTCAGGACCGGTGAACGTTTCCACTGACTCCTCCTTCAATTCACATTCTGATGCTTAACATTGGCTAACTGGGGGTCCTAACAGGGCACCGCACGCATTGATTGCCCGAACCAACCCATGGGATCATACGCCGTTCCATCAAGGCGGGTTTCAAAATGCAGATGTGGACCTGTGGACCAGCCGGTTGAGCCGACCTTACCGACTTCTTGGCCGGCGCTGAGGGCGTCGCCAACGTTGACGCTCACCGAGGAAAGGTGCGCATAGAAAGTTGTGAGGCCACCGCCATGCGCGACTAATACGGCATTGCCGTAAGGACCACCCCGCGTGATCGAAGCAACAGACCCAGCGTCAGCTGAGACAACGCTGGTACCCGAAGGTGCGCCAATATCGATCCCCGTATGGCAGGAACTGTCTCCATGTATCGGATGGATGCGCGGTCCTACGTCCCCACCTTTTGAGTGACCGGGAAGCGGCCAGGTGAGAGACCCGCTTGGTGACTGACTCGATTGGGTTGCCGCCGCCTCCGCGGAGGCTTTCTTCGCCGCAAGTTCCAGGTTGCGCTGCTCACGCTTGAGCCGTTCAAAACGATTCTTGATTTTCACTTTAAAAACTTTGGCAGCTTTAACCGCTTGCCGCATCTCCTTGCGAACCTGAAGTACAGTGCGTTGTTTTTCCACCGCTGATTCAAGTGCCTTGAGGGCTTTAGCCTGTTCGCGTTCTGCCTTTGATCGAGTTGCTGAAGCTTTCTCAGTAAGTGCGGTCAACTTAACTTCTTGCCGCATGGCGTCGGCGCTGGAAGCAAGAATTGTGGACTCCATACCTTGCTGTTCACGGCTGACATAGTTGACAGCAACCATGCGCGCCGTAAAGTCCGCCGGATCCTGAGCGGACATGAGAACACTGACTTCGCTGAGGGGGCCCTGCTGGTAAATAGCCCGCGCCATGTCTTCCATGTCACCGCGTTGTTTTGTTAACAATCGGTTCAAACGCTTGAGTGCGCGGGTCCCCAGAATTAGTGCGCTTTCTGCATACTCGGATTCAACTCGCGCGACCTCAGCTACAGCTTTTGCCCGATCGGCTTCTTGCTGCGCTGATTCCTTTTGCGACTCGGCTTTTTCTAATGATCGTTGAGCGCTCGTTGCAGCACTGAGCGCCTTTTGAAGTTTCGTGTTCGCTTTCCCCAGCGCCTGATTCGTCAGTGCCAAACTTAATTCAACTTGACGCTGGTCGTTTTTGATCTCATTGAGATCAGCCGCATGCGTGGGCGCCACCAAAGCCGAACTGGCCAGCACAAAACCGGCCATGAAAATGGCTGCGAAAGGCACGGCAATGCCATTGCGGGAGGGGACCACCCCAAAAGGATAAACCTCAGATTGAACGATTTGGGCAGTTGGAACGGTGTGTTTGAGGACTAAACCCTCAAGTACTTCCTGAGGGTCAGGAAGGCGGCAATGCCCGAAAGCCCAATTCCGACCAGGATCAGAATGGGTGCAATTCCCAATACGGCGTCCCAGCCAACGAATGCGGTGAATTGGAATGACGGGGCCAGGATCTGGTCAATCACGATCCCCTTAGCCAAAATCAGGCCGCCTACAGCAAGGATCGCGCCGATTCCTGCCGAAACCGCTGCCTCCAAGAGGAACGGTAATTGAATATAAAGGTTGCTGGCGCCAACGAGTCGCATAATTCCGGTTTCACGACGTCTGCTGAAGGCCGCAACTCGCATTGTGTTGACAACCAGAAGCACCGTAACGATCAACATGACGACCGCGATGATTAGCGCAATCGCTTGAAGGCCTCCCAGTAACCGGAAGAATTTGTCGAGCACCTGTCGCTGATCGTTGACCTGCTCAATGCCCGGCCTACCGGAGAACGCGGAAGCGACAACGTCGTACTGAGTGGGGTCAGCCAACTTGACTCGGAAGGATTCAGGCAAGGCGCTTTCATTGACACTGTCAACAATTGGTGAGTTAGCGAACTGTTCTTGGAAGCGGGCGTATGCCTCGCCCTGTGATTCGTAGTAGATGTCTTGAACGAGTGGGCGTAATGATTCAAGGTCTGCTTTGATTTGATCGCGTTGCGCAGGAGTGACAGCACCGCCAGCGCATGAGGGAGTGTCGCTGCCCTTGGCACACAGGAAGATAGAAACCTCAACTTTGTCGTACCAAAAATCTTTCATGGTGTCGACCTGCGCGCGTACCAGCAAGCTCACACCGAACAGGGTGAGTGAAACTGCAACAGTGATAATGACTGCAAGAGTCATAGTTAAATTACGACGAAGTCCGTTCCCAACTTCACTGGCAACAAATTGTGCGCGCATCAGCGGGCGTATCCGTAAACACCGCGGGACTGATCTCGCACCACGTGACCGTTTTCAAGTTCAACAACACGGCGGCGCATCTGGTCAACAATCTGAGCGTCATGGGTTGACATGACAACCGTTGTTCCCAGTCTGTTGATTCGATCAAGGAGTTTCATGATCCCCACCGAGGTTCCTGGGTCAAGGTTTCCGGTTGGTTCGTCGGCAATGAGTAACTTGGGTCGGTTAACAAAGGCCCGAGCAATTGCCACCCGCTGCTGCTCGCCACCGGAGAGTTCATCGGGGCGGCGCTCCTCTTTGCCCTCCAGACCGACAACTTCCAAAACTTCGGGGACCACTTTATTGATGAGGGCTTTTGGCTTACCGATCACTTCAAGGGCGAACGCCACATTCTCGAACACACTCTTATTGGGCAGCAAACGGAAGTCTTGAAAGACGGTTCCGATCTCCCGGCGAAGTGTGGGTATCTTCCAGTTCGAAAGCCGGCTCAGGTCCTTGCCCAATACCCAAACATTTCCAGCGGTGGGTCGCTCTTCACGGAGAACTAATCGAAGGAAAGTGGATTTCCCGGAACCGGAGGGTCCTACCAGGAAAACGAACTCGCCTTTTTCGATTTCAAGGGAGGCTTCTTCTAATGCTGGTCGGGTTTGATTCGGGTAGAGCTTGGTTACGGTATCGAACAGGATCACCGCGCGGTA
>CAMCYV010000174.1 GCA_945885645.1 Bifidobacterium breve
GACGCCAAGGACAGAGTCGACGACATCGTTCGCGCACTTTAAGAAGCGGTTTATTCGGATCGAGTTCACACCCCACTGGGAATCGACAACAGGCATGCCCGTGTTCATGCGATGCGCAACGTAGGCTTGGCTGCGTGCTCAGACTGACTGCAACACAAGCTCGACAGGGTGCTTCGTGGGTGGCGGCTCGCCTGTTGCACATGGGCGTCGTTTCCGGAGATCGCATCGCGATAGCCCCGCATAACGAAAAAGATATTGATCAAGCCCAACGTCAGCAGAGCGGCATCATCATGTCCGTGTGGGGAGCACTCTCTATCGGGGTAATCCCCGTCATGGTGAACCCTGATCTGTCAGAGCGTGAACGTGATTACATATTGCGCGATTCCGCACCGAGCGTGGTTTTCGACACTACGGAGTCACTTGTTGGGCTCACTTCTAGCTTCGAAGAGTCATATCCGCTGCCGCCATATCCATTGCCGCCATATCCATTGCCGCCGTATCCCCTCGGACGGCCCATGCATTACACATCAGGTACCACGGGAAAACCCAAGGGTGTGTGGTCTGGTGTTCTCACACCGGAGGCAGCCGCTGGGCTTTGGGAGACCGAGATTGTTATGTGGGATTGCTCATCCCGTGACACGTCATTGGTTCATGGCCCACTAACTCACTCAGCTCCTTTACGTTTCGCTCTCTACACGCTTCTTGCCGGAGGTGAGGTATTGCTTCCGGGCTGGTTTGATGCCGAACTTCACGCCAAGGCAATTGCTGAGCATCGTCCGAGCATCGCATTCGTGGGTCCGCGCCACATGCAGCGTCTTCTCGAACGATCTGGTGATTTAGCAGAGAGTCCTTATCGAATGTTGGTGCACGCCGGGGCAGCCTGTCCGCCAGTTCTCAAGCAGGCGATTCACGATTGGGCCGGTGCCGCAAACGTGTGGGAGTTCTACGGTTCCACCGAAGGGCAGTTCACGACAATGCGGGGAACGCAATGGGCTTTGTGGCCTGGCTCTGTAGGTAAGGCTCGACCGGAGCGCGAGTTGCGAATAATCGATGGAACTATTTGGTGCGCACCACCGGAGTACGGCTACTTCGAGTACTGGGGTGATCCGGAGAAAACCGCTGCAGCTTGGCGGGTAATTGATGGGCGACGTTGGTTCACGGTCGGAGATCTTGGGCGCCTCGATGACCAGGGGTATCTTTACATCGAAGGTCGACGCGAAGACCTCATTATTACCGGTGGGATGAACGTCTATCCGGCAGAACTTGAAGCAGAGATCCTGGCTTTCGACGGTGTGCATGATGTCGCAGTGTTCGGCGTAACTGATGAACGCTGGGGCCAAAAAGTGTGCGCCGCGGTTGTCGGAAACGCTGACCTCGACCTCAATGCACTCAGCACCCGGCTACGTCAGGACCTAGCCGGTTACAAACAACCGAAGGAGTTCTTTGTGGTTGATCAACTGCCGCGCACCGCCTCGGGGAAAATCCAACGACTCAAGGTCGCTGGGGAACTCGGTCTGGAGTGAGGTTTTATGCGTGATTTAAATGGCAAGAATTTTGATGGAAACATCATGGAGCCGAATGCCGAAAGTGCACTCAAGCATCCGATTTCGATGATTGTCATATTAGCCGCCATGGCTGGAGCCATGGACGCTGTCGATTTTCAACTCTATGGAGTGTTTACGGCGAACCAAGCGGGAAACCTCGTCTTGTTTTGGGTGCGTTTATCTTCAAGCGCGGGCGAAGCCGCACTGTCTCTGTTTTCACTTGCTGGCTGTGCAATAGGCGTTGCAGTTGTCATCATTCTGCGGTTCAGATTTCCATTTTTTATTACTCCGCGAGGCTCGCGAGCTTTGCTCTTCCTCGCTGCGGTACTTCTCCTTGTAACAGCTGTAATAGGTTCCCAAGTGTCGCAGCCGTTGCAGGAGGAAGTGGACAGTAATCAACTTCCCAGTGGCTCGGCTGATTGGTGGGCAGGAGCGTTATCAACAAGTACATCTGCAATGGCTCTCGCGATTCTCGGCACCATCTTTATTGTGATGGGAACTGCCCGCGTGCACATAATTTCGGGCACATCACCATTTGTGGATTCGGTTCGTTATTCATTAGCCCGCGCATTAACAGGTGATGCATCTTGGAATGCGAAACTCAAAACAGTTATTTTCTTTCCCATAGCCTGGTTCCTAGGAGCGGCCATTGCATCCCTGTCACCAGTTCCCAGGGCAGCTATCGCAACGTCTTGCGCTCTCATCGTTTGCTTGACAGCATTGCTTTCACGTCGCGTTGGAGTTGACTCCTAACAATTGGGAACAACAGTGTTTTTTCGCTCAGAATGGCTCCTGTCGATGTAAACGGGCAGTCCTTGCTAAGGCCGGAATTCGGGCCTATAATGAGATATTATGCAAACTCTCCCAATCTCCAAGGTGAAGGACCGACTCAACGATCTAGTCGATGCCGCGTCGACCACCCGCGAGCAGGTCACGATCACCAAAAACGGCACCCCGGCAGCGGTACTGATTGGAGTGGACGAATGGGAGTCCTTACAAGAGACGCTCTTTTGGCTGTCTCAGCCAGGAATTCGTGAGTCAATCAGCGAGGCAACCACTGACGTGAGCGCCGGCCGCGTCTACACCCAGGAGGAAATCCGGGCGGAATTCAATGTCGCGACAAGTGACCAGTGAGCCACGAGGTCTTCATGGCAGCCACTGCGAGGCGGGATTTGCAGCGTATCCCTCCACGCATCGTCCCCGCGATCATTGAGTTCGCCTTCGGCGACCTTGCGTCCGCCCCGCGTCGTGTGGGCAAGCCGCTCCAGCGAGAGCTCGAGGGTTTATTCAGCGCCCGACGCGGCCCATACCGAATCTTGCACTTGATTGATGACGACATCAACCGCGTCGAGATCCTGCGCATCGATCACCGCTCGGACGTCTATCGAAACGAATGACCATCGTTGTAGATGCAATGCAACCCTAGGCATTGGCGATAGTTTCGAGTGTGTTGGTTACAAGCGACCGAAGAGCGCGATGTCCTCATCGAAGTTTTGAATGTCAACGTCGGAGACGGTCCGGCGCGTGTGAGTAATTGCAAACAGGTAATCCTCGGTAGAGGCGCCGACAATTTCGCCAGTGTCTCCACGCATTTCCCGTTCAAATGATGCCTGGGCAGCTGAGCGAGAGGCGAACTCCATATCTGCTGGTGTGAAGTGTTCGGAAGCCTCAACAAGGGCATTGATGTTGACGTCGGCCCGTGATGATCGCGAGACGAATGACGTCCAGATAGCAGCGCGCGCCGAAGCATCGGGTGGCCCGATCGGGATGATGTAGTCGAATCTCCCCGGGCGCAGGAACGCTTGGTCAAGAGTGCGAACAGAGTTTGTTGCACACACGAGTAAACGCGTGTCACGTTGCCTGAAGGCAGGGATGATCTTCAGGAGTTCGTTGGTCACACCGTGGGCTGGGCTCTTGCTGACTCCCTCGCGGGCCGATGCGATCTCTTCCACTTCGTCAATGAATACGAGAACCTTTTCGAGTTCGTCAATGAGCGCGAACGTGTCATGTAG
>CAMCYV010000175.1 GCA_945885645.1 Bifidobacterium breve
GCTCGCACTCCCGAAGAAACCGCAATTAGTATTTGCGCCGAGATCGTGCAACACCGCTGGGGTGGTGGCGGTCAACCGCTCGCACGGACGAGCGGTCCGATTCACCCTGGTGCCCCACGTTGAGTATCACGGTTAATTTGTATGCCGCCGCGCGTCATGCGGCTAAGCAAAATTCGCTCTCCGTGGAAGCTACATCCCTTGTCGAACTCAAAGCTGAGTTGATTCAACAAATTCCCGGCTTGGCATCGGTTATCCCTCAATGTTCCTTCATTGTTGATGGTCATTCATTTGGAAGAACGGGTGACTGCGACATTCACACGGCGCAACAAATTGATGTTATGCCGCCATTTTCTGGCGGGTAAACTTAACCACCAATTGCGCTCATAGGGCGGTCGGGCTTGATGAAGTTAGGCTCATTTATTCCATGCCCGGGTAACTTCGACTTAGTAACTGACTCAATTAGTGCCTGTACTCCTGCATCAATTTCAGACTGAGGAAGGCCCGAACGCAATATCGCACGCACATCAGTTTCGTCACGGGCGAAGAGGCAGTTTCGAAATTGACCGTCGGCTGTTAACCGCAGGCGATCACATGCTGCACAGAAGGGTCGGGTCACGCTCGCGATAATCCCGACTGTTTCTGGGCCACCATTAACGTAAAACTCTTCAGCTGGCGCAGATCCACGACTTGGTACCGGTGTCAGTTCAAATTCACGCTCAAGCTCGCTCTGGATTTCATCTGCCGTGACCATGACTGGACGAGCCCACAAGTCTCCAGCATCTAGTGGCATTTGCTCGATGAATCGAAGATTCCAATCATTGGCCAATGCATGTCGCAGGAGCGGGATTGCTTCATCGTCATTCACTCCCTTGAGCAGAACCGCATTTACTTTTAGTGGCGTAAGACCGGCAGCCTTAGCCGCCTCGATTCCTTCAATCACATCATGGAATCGATCACGGTGAGTCATCTCTTTAAATCGAACAGGGTCAAGGGTGTCCAGTGACACATTGACTCGCGTAAGCCCTGCGTCTTTGAGTTCTTGAGCGACCTCAGCCAATCGCAGTGCATTTGTTGTCAGAGAAATTCGAGGGGGTTGGGGTAATTCGTTTATTCGACGCACCACTTCAACAATGTCCCGGCGCAAAAGTGGTTCACCCCCGGTTAGTCGAACCTGAGTGATACCGGCATCAACACAAAGACCAATTACCGTGACGAGTTCATCGGTTGTCAGGAGTTTTTCGTTGGGGATCCAATCGGCGAAATCTGCCGGCATGCAGTACGTGCAGCGCAGCGAACAACGGTCGGTTAATGAAACGCGTAAATCGCGATGCACTCGGCCATACGTGTCAACGAGTTGTTTCGATCCACTCACGCGCAATTCACCCACTCGTCTGTTCCATCGGCAAAAAACTGATGCTTCCACACGGGAAGTTTCTCTTTAATGAGGTCAACTAAAGCACCCGCTGCTGTAAAGGCGTCACCGCGGTGGGAGCTAGCCACAACAACAACCAATGCAGCCTGGCCAATTGGGATCTCCCCCACCCTGTGAACCGCGGCAATTCCCGTGACGTTTGAGTCTGCCGCAAAGTCATTAACCACGGTTTCCAAAACCTCCTGTGCCGATGGGTGACCTTCATAGGTCAAAGAAACTACTGACCGCCCGTGGTCGTGGTCTCTTACATCTCCACTGAATAAGACAACGGCGCCCGTGGATGAATCACTCACCAAAGCCTTGATCGCCAGGGCATCAATCTCTGACTCGGTGACTTCGACAAGGTGGACAACTGCTGGCATAGTCCGCTCATTATGGTGGAGCATGGTCGATATAGGCAATGCGGCACATCACCGAAAACTTAGTTGGATCTCAGAAATCATAGTCGCGATACTGTCACTCTCTGGATCGAGAAACTCGTAGTGACCCACGTCAGCAAGTTCAACAAGCTTTACACCTCTATGCCTCTCCAAAAATTCATGGGTGTGCTCAACCGGAACAACTCGATCGTCGCTTCCGTGGATCACAACAATCGGCGCGTGCGTCAACCCAATTTGATCTGGCTGTAACTCTTCCCAGACACCGGAGGTATCACCCAACGGCTTCCCGATCCATTTCGCAATCTCTCCCTCATCCCAGCCACCAATTGCAATTCCGGCGAGGTCAGTCACGGGAGCCAAGGGGAGGACCGCGTGGACACCATCGTGTGTTGCCCCCGTGATGGCGAGGTAGCCACCCGCGCTATGTCCGATAACAACTACTCGACTTTCCGCAGGGGCAAGAAGTATTACCTCTGCAATTGCAGCGCGGACGTCATTCACCGTTTCTCGGGGATCGGCCACCGACCCTGCTCGGCGATATTCAATGTTTGCGACGGCCATCCCTTCGGATGCTAATCGACGCGACAACGGCTCGTTGACGGTTCTGTCATATTCCGCAGCAAAGTAGCCCCCATGAATTGACACGACCCAGAGCTGGGAAGTCGGGTCGCCCCACAGGTCGATAACCTGCATCGAATGGCTCCCGTATTTCACCGTCTGTGGATCACCCGGATATCGGCCAGTTGACTCAGAAACGACACTTTCAAACCACTGCAGCAACTCTGCATCATCGAGGCTATCTCGATTCATCAGTGGCAAGTACTCGATGGAGGAACATCCAACGCAGGATTACGACGGAAAAAGCCAAATGGCTTCAGGGAGAATCCGACGTACTCAACCGGCATTACTGGCCAATCCTCAGGCCGGACGAAGTGCGTTGTCCCAAACGAATGCCAGAGCACTACTGGTTCTTGGCGAAGCCCACGATTAGCTTCCATCCATAACGGTAAGCCATCTCCACCTGGATGTTGGTTTGGGAAATCTCCAGAAGGGTATCTCTCACGCTCGTTATAGCGAGTTACCCACAAGGCAGACTTGGCAAACATCGCCCTTCGGGCCACGCTCGAATCGGCATCAGCGATCATCATTGCTGTCTGGGCAGGGATTAGTTTGTATGAAACTGGGGAACCGAACTCATTGATTGACTCTTCGTTTACGATCTGCCACGTACGTCCACTCTCAAGATTGGTCTCACGTCTACCCTCAGATTCACTTTCAAGGAACGTAGACCGCTTCCCGATAGCATTTCCATAAGGATTGCCCGGTCCCATCGGCACTGGGACTGCATCTACTTCAACGACGGAGTTAAGTTGGCCGTCCACAGCAGGATCAATACGAACACAGAACATGTGTTGATGGTGTTGGCCTGCTAACTCTGGGGCCACCCGACCTAGATAAGGAGATGAATCACCTGGAGCAAGGTAGGCCGTTTGAATAATTCCGGTTAGCTTAACCTCACACTGGATCGTGCCGTCCTGGTAGAAATACCAAAAAAATCCATAATCATAATTGCCGACGGTGGTCCAATAGGAGATCACCAATCTACGGGACCTGCGAACCCAACTACCACCCTGACGCCAATTTGCACCACGCCACAAAACTCCAAAATCTTCTTCGTGAAGGCAGATCGCTCGATCCAATGTATACGGATTACCACTTGCGTCACAGAAGTAAGCATCAAAAT
>CAMCYV010000176.1 GCA_945885645.1 Bifidobacterium breve
CGAAGGCCCTTGACCCCAGGCAGCATTGAATCCGCTGGGAGGCGGACGTCAGTAAAGACCAATTCACTGGTGACCGAGGCGCGCAGTGACATTTTCTTGTGGATGATGTTTGCCGTAAACCCTGGTGAATTTGTTGGAACAATGAAACCACGGATTCCGTCGGGGCTTTGAGCCCACACAACGGCAACGTCAGCGACGCTCCCGTTGGTAATCCACATTTTTGAACCATTGAGGATCCAGTCTTCGCCATCTCGTTTGACATTTGTCAGCATGCCTTGAGGGTTTGAACCAAAGTCAGCCTCGGTCAGTCCGAAGCACCCAATTATTTCTCCCTTAGCCATACCGGGGAGCCAAGCTTGTTTCTGTTCTTCAGTGCCAAATTCGTAGATGGCAAACATTGCTAATGACCCTTGTACGCTCACCATTGAACGGATCCCGGAATCACCGGCTTCAAGTTCAAGGGCCGCTAGGCCGTAGGCGGTCGCGCTGGTGCCCGCACAACCGTAGCCCTCAAGGTGCATTCCGAGAACTCCGAGAGAGCCAAAATCTCGAACCAGTTCCCGCGCAGGAACTTGGCCCTTTTCAAACCAATCCGCAACGTGGGGTTTGATATTGGCGTCAACGTAATCTTTAACTACGGCTGCCATGGCTCGGTCTTCAGCACTTGATAGATGGTCGAGAGAAAAGAGTGCTAGGGGACCTGTAGGCATTTCAGCAGATTACCATGATTGTCATGACCTAATGGCCGATCATGCGGTTCATGTATGCCGCGCTCCGTGAATTCTTCCCAGTTTTCTCTTCATATGAATCGGCGCGTTGCATGACCTGTAGCCCAAGATTGGTCCCAATCCACCGGAGTGGTTCTGGTTCCCATTTGCGTGACTGGTGGTTGACCCAGGGAAGCGTGGCGAGTTCGGTTTCGGTTCCTGTGATCAGATGGCCCAAAGTTTTCCCACCCAGGTGCGCTGTTCCAACGCCGTCGCCAACGTATCCACCACTTGAACCCAACCCTGTTTTTGGGTCAAAATTACAACTTGCCCACCAGTCCCGGGCCACGCCCAGCGGTCCACCCCACGCATGTGTGAACTCAATACCTTCAAGGACTGGGAATAATTCAATCAAGGTGGCTCGAAGGTCGTTGTGAACATTCGGATTCATGTCTTGGACCGGGGATATTTTCGAATTGTAGTGATAAGGCGCACCGCGCCCACCAAAGGCGATTCGGTCATCTTCCGTGCGTTGTCCATAGATAATCAGATTGCGATAATCGGAAAAAGTTTCGCGCTCGCGCAGTCCAATTTCTTCCCAGATACTGGCAGAGAGTTTCTGGGTTGCCACCATGAGTGAATACACGGGCGCGATTGAACGCTTGTGGCCGGGCAATGTTTTTGTGTAGCCTTCGGTGGCTCGGATTATGTTGGGTGCACGCACGGTGCCCCCTGTAGTTTGTACCTTGCCCGGGTCAATTTGTGAGGCTTGAGTACCCTCAAAAATGCTGACCCCCCGTGAATGCAAATAGATGCTGAGTTCATTCACCAATTTATAAGGATCTATTGCGGCGCAATGGGGGGTGAAGGTACCTCCCACAACATCGGTTGCGTTGACTCGTTCCATGGTTTGCTCAGCTGTCAGGTAAGTCAAATCGTCTGGGAAGCCCCAGTCGGTAAATTCCTTGACGTCAGCCAATGCCCGTTCATTTTGCAGGGAACTGCGAGCAGCTACCACCGTTCCGCCATGCGCCCAATCGATATCCCAGTTATGTGAACATGCCACTTGGCCAATGTCACTGATATTGGCCACCATAGCTTGATGCATGCGACGTGCTGCCTCACGCGAACTCGCACGTGCAAGGGATGTGAAGTGGGCGGGGAATAGTGCGGATACCCAGCCACCATTTCGACCACTCGCGCCAAATCCAACAAACTCAGACTCGATTATGGCAATTTTCAATGTGGGGTCAAGTTTGTTGGCGTAGTAAGCGGTCCAAAGCCCGGTGAAGCCACCACCAACGATTGCAAGATCAACGGTGAGGTCGCGCTCGAGGACTCCATCAAAATCCGGGCGAGGCGTGGGCATCTGGGAGTACCAAAGGCTGGTGTTCATCGCTTTACCGACTCCATTTGGTTACGTAATCGGGGATAGGTGTTCCCGGTGGGACGAACTGGTCAGGGATGGGATCACCGAATTGTTCATAGATGGGAATGTGTCCCGCCCAAATTGCTTTCCCCGCGTCACTTGTTAGGTCCTCATCAGCGTCACCGGGTGGGCCTTCACTGATTTTTATTGAGTATTCGGTAAGGGGGAGTGCCAGGGTCATGGTTGCTTTGAGTTCCTTGGGCGATGGTTGTCGGGCGTGATCCCAACGACCAGGCATTAAGTGCTCGGTGATTACCTTCAATGCATCCAATTCGGCTGGGCCACTGATTCGGGTTGCCGTTCCAAAGATGATCGCGGATCGGTAGTTCATGCTTGATTCAAACAGGCTGCGAGCGAGAACGAGACCGTCAAGTATGGTCACGGTGACGCATGCAGGGGAGCCCGATTCCAATAGTTTGAACAGTCGCGAGGCTGCCGAACCGTGAATGAGTATTTTTGCTTGATCACGGGCGTAACCCACGGGTATCACTATTGGCTGACCGTGATCCATGACTCCGACGTGTGCGACCAATCCAGCATCGAGGACCGCGTGCAATGTTGCAACATCTGTCCGAGCTTTTTCCGGTAAGCGCTTGAGCGTTGTTCGTGAACTCTTGACGGCTTTGGCCACGCCCAACCCCTATAAAACTTCGAGGGCTTGGGTTAACACGTTTCGCAAAATGCCCTCAATTTCATCGAACTCTTTCTGGCCGATTGTGAGTGGGGGTGCGAGTTGAATTACGGGGTCACCACGATCGTCAGCGCGGCAATACAGACCGTTTGCGAATAATGCCTTTGAGAGGAAGCCACGCAAGAGTCGCTCGCTCTCATCCTCGTTGAATGTTTCGCGAGTCTTCTTGTCCTTGACAAGTTCAATTCCATAGAAGTAGCCGGCCCCGCGAACGTCACCGACGATTGGTAGGTCGCCTAGCTTTTCGAGTGTGCGACGGAAATTCCCTTCATTTTCGAGAACATTTTGATTGAGACCCTCTCGTTCAAAAATGTCGAGGTTTTCCATCGCAACCGCTGCTGAAACGGGATGACCACCCCACGTGTATCCATGGAGGAAGGCAGTCGTTCCGTGCTTGAACGGTTCAAAGAGTCGATCACTAGCGATCATTGCACCTAGCGGGGAGTAACCCGAAGTCATGCCTTTTGCACACGTGATGATGTCAGGAGTGACACCGAACCGATTCATTGCAAAATAGTCACCGATACGGCCGAAAGCGGTGATGGTTTCATCGGCAACCATTAGCACGTCGTATTCATCGCAGATTTCGCGAACGCGCTCAAGATAACCGGGGGGAGGAGGAAAGCACCCTCCCGAGTTTTGGACCGGCTCAATGAATACCGCGGCGACACTATCCGCGCCTTCAAATTCGATTGCTTCAGCAATGCGGTTGGC
>CAMCYV010000177.1 GCA_945885645.1 Bifidobacterium breve
CGCTTCCCCTTCACTCCGATCGTCACCGTTCGACTCACCGGTGTTAACGTTTCGGTTTTTTTCGTGTGATTGCGCGCGGTCGCCAGGTCAATGCTGGCAAGAGTCGCCAACATTTGTGCCTTTGTTAAATAAGCATCAGCTTCGGCCTCGTTATCAGTTCTCTCCGCTTTAGTGAGTAGCGCTGCGATTCGTTCAAGTTTCATGTTGTGCTTTCAAGTGGGATAATTTCTTGATGATCCCCAACGTCTACGCCGAGTTCAAGGTATCCCGCTGAAAGTAGTAGCCGTGCTTGGTCTCCCAGCGCCACCTGCACCAAATGCAACATGGCTGAGGTGAACATCGGTCCGTGTGCAGGCTCACCTGCCGGTGCCGATTTTGCAACCAGGTGGTGCGCGCACTCATGCAAAATTACCGCCTCACGTAACGCCCATCGTGCTGAAGGTCCAGAGACGGGTATCGCAATCACCGCTTTTTCATATTCGTAGTGCGCTTTTGCGCACCCTTTGCGCTCACGAACGTCAGGCGGCGCCACATCAGCGTTAATTTGGGCAAAAAGCACGTGAACATAGGTCCTAATGGACTCGAGGCTCGCAAATCGTTTCTGCGCTGGAATATCGAGTTTTGACCCAAAGAACTCAACTACTCCGCCTCTGTTCATCATGTTTGAGAATTGATCCTCGGCGGCATAAACCTTTGACCTTTGCGCATCAGTTGCTCGCGCTTCCGCAGATGTGGCCATATGGCTATCTTGCCGTGTCACCGGTACATCGCAAAAGAGGTTCCTTTGGCCTGGGGATCACCACGCAAGTAGAGCAAGTAGAGTCGCTCTGCACTCAAATACCGAATTAAAGGAATAACGTGTCCGAAACACCGAAAGATGGAGAAGGACCCTCCAATAATTCCTCCCACACCCGCCGGCTCGGTGGTGCCATCAGGCGAACCCCACTTCTAAGGGGTCTCCCTAAAGAAGTTGCCGTTCTGTCAGGCGTCGCCTTCTGCGTGGCAATCGGCTTCGGCATTCTGGCACCCGCACTCCCCATTTTTGCCAGGACTTTTGACGTCACCGCGCTTCAAGCTAGCGCCGTAATCTCCGTCTTTGCCCTGATGCGTTTTGTTTTTGCACCAGTCGCCGGGGTTCTTGTTGACCGACTCGGTGAGCGCATAGTTTTGACTTCTGGACTATTAATTGTCGCCACATCCAGCGCAATTGCTGGCTTCTCACAAACGTACTTACAACTTGTCGCATTTCGTGGAATCGGTGGAATTGGCTCCTGCATGTTCACCGTCTCAGCACTAGCGCTACTTCTCCGCGTTGTTGATTCAAGCCAACGTGGCCGTGCTGCTAGCGCATTCCAGGGCGGCTTTCTTCTCGGTGGGGTGGCAGGGCCAGCCGTTGGCGGGATTGTTGTTGCAATATCAATTCGAGCACCATTCTTTGTTTACGCGGCCTCACTATTTGCGGCGGCTCTCGTAACCCTCATATTTCTCACTCGTGCGCGGCTGCAAGAGCGAGAGGAAGAGGTGTCGCACGGCCAGAACAATAAACTGGAGGAACTACGCACCGCGCTCCGCGACAAGGCCTACCAAGCGGCGTTGGGGACAAATCTCATAGCCGGATTCGTCACTTTTGGTCTGCGAAGTTCGGTCGTGCCGCTTTTTGTTGTCGAAGGATTGCAACGCGGGGCATCATTGTCTGGCTTCGGTTTCCTCGCAGCTGCAGGAGTACAGGCACTTGTTCTGCTACCTGCTGGCCGGATGGCGGACACTCAAGGGCGACGTAAAGCTTTATTTTTCGGGACCATAGCCACAGCGATCGGAATGGTCTTTCTCACACTCGCCGATGCCGCCGTCAATGGCCTAGGTCAAGCCGCAATGTTGGGGACGATCCTGTTCTTGGTCAGCATGGCAATTCAAGGATTTGGGGCCGCATTCCTCGGCTCTGCACCTTCAGCGGTCATCGGTGACGTCATGGGTGGCAAAAAAGGCGGCATTGTGGTCGCTACGTTCCAAATGATGAGTGATGCGGGCGCGATCCTTGGCCCACTGGCGGCAGGCCTACTCGTCGACCTTTTCGACTTTGACTGGGCATTCGCTTTCGCGGCGGTTTTAGCGATTTTGCCCATATTCCTCGTAATCCGGATGCCCGAAACTCTCAAACGCTCGGGCGTAACGTAGTCTGTGGCGTCGGCCCCACACTTGATTCTCTCCATCCCGTTAGGACCACGAGACCAATTGACCCAGACTTCCCCTCCCCAAAGGAACCGAGTGCTCGTTAACTAATTAGTTGCCACATGGACTCAATTGCTATTCCACTTGCAACCGTTTCTCACTAGCGGGTGCTTGCTCTAAGGCAATTTGACCAGCGCTTAACCCAGCGCCTTCTCGAGGTCCGCCAAAAGGTCGTCGGCTTCTTCGATACCAACGCTGAGTCGAACTAGATCATTGGGTACTTCAAGTGGACTTCCACTTACCGAGGCGTGAGTCATACGACCTGGGTGTTCAATCAAAGACTCAACACCACCAAGGGATTCACCTAGTGTGAATAGCGTTGTCTTGGAACAAATATCTAGTGCTGCCTGTTCCCCTGCTTTTACTCGGAATGACACCATGCCACCGAAGCCTCGCATCTGCTTTTTGGCAACTTCATGGTTCGGGTGGGAAGCAAGTCCCGGATAGAAGACCTGACCCACCGATGCGTGCTCTTCGAGGAGCTCCACGATTTTTTCTGCGTTGTCATTGTGACGATCCATGCGTACGCCGAGTGTCTTTATCCCGCGCATGACCAGCCATGAATCAAATGGTCCGGAAATGGCGCCCATTGCATTCTGGTGATAAGCCAGCTGCTCACCCAGCTCAGGGTCACCAACCACGAGTGCGCCACCAACAACGTCACTGTGACCGCCAAGGTATTTGGTTGTGCTGTGCACGACAATGTCGGCTCCCAGAAGGAGCGGTTGCTGCAAATATGGAGATGCAAAAGTATTGTCAACAACCAGCAGTGCGCCGCCCGCGTGTGCGATTTCAGCAATTGCTGCGATATCGCCAATATTGAGCAGCGGATTTGTCGGGGTTTCAATCCAGATCAACTTGGTTTTTGGAGTCATAGCCGCAGCGATTGCATCAAGGTCTGTTACGGCTGCAGTTGTGTGATCAATTCCCCACGGCTCTGCGACTTTTTTAAACAGTCGATAGGTGCCTCCATAGGCATCATTGGGGATTACTACATGGTCGCCTGGCTTAAGAACCGTGCGGATCACAGTGTCTTCAGCTGCCAGCCCCGAAGCGAAAGCTAGACCCCGCGCGGTATCAATCCCCGGCGCTTCAAGGGCCGCCATGCACTCCTGCAGGGCGGTACGCGTTGGATTTCCACTGCGGGAGTATTCGTAGCCGTTTCGTAGGCCGCCTACACCGTCTTGGGCGTAAGTCGACACCTGATAAATCGGCGGCACAACCGCTCCGGTCAACGGGTCTGGTTCTTGCCCTGCGTGAATTGCGCGTGTATTAAAGCCGTCCATGGCTTCAGCCTATGGC
>CAMCYV010000178.1 GCA_945885645.1 Bifidobacterium breve
TATTTGGCGAACCCGCTGCAGTCCTCTTTCGAGGACAGTCCATACGGGGTTGCATGCCATGGGTCGGAGAACTCCCATACCTCACTGATCTGGCGACTTATGAAAAAGTTCTGCGCGGTGGTGATCTTTTTGCTCTCCCACTTTCGCAGGCCTCGTTTCGGCTGTCGAGCACCTCATGGAGTGCAAGTATTTTGAGTGAGCAACCCAAACAATTCATTGAGTGGCGCCGTTTCATGGAAAGTCAAGGTGGCATTAGACTCAATCCATTGGAAAAAGCGAATGCAATTATGCAATTGAAAGTGCGCACAATCGCCAGAAAACTGTATTTCAAGAGGATTCAGCATGAGTCGTGACACAGCCCCCACAGTGAGCATTGTCTCCCCAATGTGGAATGAGGCGGAGGCAGCAGATCATTTTCTCACCGCACTCGTTGAGCTTGTCGCTACCCTAAACACGAGCTGTGAAATTTTGATCGTTGATGACGGAAGCACGGACGGCACCGCTGAGATTTTGCATTCTTGGCAAACGAGATTCCCACAATTGCGAGTACTTTCCCTGTCACGCAACTTTGGCCACCAGGCTGCGATCACGGCGGGTGTATTTGCGGCTCGCGGAGATGCAGTGATTGTTATGGATTCAGACTTGCAAGATCCACCAAGTTTGATCCCACAGATGTTGGAGGAATGGCATCAGGGTGCAGATGTCGTTTATGCAGTGCGTAAAGCACGTTCAGGGGAGACGCTATTCAAGCGAGCAAGTGCCTCACTTTTTTACCGGCTACTCGGACGTTTGTCGAGCACACCAATACCCGCCGATACCGGTGATTTTCGTTTGATGAACCGCGACGTTGTTGAAGCATTGCGATCTATGCCAGAACGGGATCGCTACATGCGCGGCATGGTTTCATGGGTTGGCTTCAGGCAGGTGCCGGTCTATTTTGATAGAGCTGAACGTATCCGGGGGGAGACCAAGTATCCCTTGAGCAAAATGATCAAACTGGGGACCGCCGGGATTGTCGGTTTTTCAGACAAACCTTTGTATTTAGCGGTGACGTTTGGCTTTGCTGCGATGGGATTGGCTTTTCTGGGACTCCTTTATGTTGCCCTTTCTATCATTTTCGGCTGGGGTGATCTGGTACGAGGTTGGGCCTCAGTTGTGGTGGCCGTAATGTTTTTCTCAGCGGTTCAGCTCATTTTTCTCGGAGTCATCGGGCTGTACATATCTCGAGTATTTGTCGAAGCAAAGCAACGTCCGTTGTACATAGTGAAGCAGGACTCGCTAGTAACACCCGAATGAATCAACCCATTTGGTTACGCAGATTGAGCCAAGCATAAGCAGACCTTCTCAACGCTGTGGTTTTTTCATTATTGATAAAAGCCAAAGTGTGATCTTTCCAACTAACTTCACCAATGATTTTTGCAGCATTGTGTTGCCATGAACGAAACTGCTTTCTTTGTTCTGACACGAGCCGAGTTGACCAAGACGCTGAGCTAATTCGAAAGGCACCTACCGACTCCTTGCGCGTAACCGCAGGGTGGTTCGCCAAAATCTTTGAGTAGAAAAACATATCGAGGAGAAATGGTTCGTCGTCGGTCCATGGAAGTGCAGTCAACATGGCGTTGCGTTCAAAGAGAACGGCCTCAGGCTCGCCGTAAATGTTCGTACCGGCTCTGTATCCCGCCAGCAAAGCAGCTTTTCCAGAAACCAAGCCGGCCGGCAATCCTTGGCAGCCGCGCTTCCGACTCAACACTTTGCCTTGTGAATCGATCATGTCACGTTGTGCGAATGCGATTCTGGCGGAAGGGCATGTCTCTAAATCTTGAACTTGCATCTCGAGTGCGTGAGGATACAAAATATCGTCCTGACACAACAATTTTACATATTTACCACTGGATAGTTCGCATGCGTACGTCCAATTTGCCGCAGCACCGCTCCCCGTTGGCAAATAGCCCTTGACTATCGGGTTCTCGTCGTACTCTTTGAGCCATTCGCATGAACCATCGGTCGACCCACCATCAGTAATCACAATCTCAACGCGCTCATACGTTTGGGTAAGTATCGAATCCAAAGTTTGTTGTAGGTACGTCATTCCGTTGTACAGCGGAATGACCACGCTGACAAGCGGGGTGGTTGACACTAAAACAACTCCCACAATCGGACGGTTGCATTACCCGCACTTGTTTGATACTCCACTTCACCGATATTCAGTACACCAAGTTGACCCGTGAGCTCCCAACCTGTCGGGCAGGAAGAGTCAGTAAAAAGGTGGGTAACGCCAGCGGACTTTAATGCAGGAACATTGAGAATCCCCGCTGACGCATTCGCGAGTACGGCGTCAATTTCAATTCGGTTCTCAGGCCATGCCATACCGAGGTTGTAAAAAGCAACAGGCTTGAGGGTAGTAATTTTCAACAAGCGTGGATCAATGCACGGTTCGGAACTGAGTAACGATTTCTCTCCCTCAATGGACGAAGACAGGGTTTGTACCGCTGTAAGTTGAGCGGAATCCAGATCAATCACCCCGGAGTTTTGTACTTCCAGTCGGAATCCACCTATGTTCCATAGGGACGCGGCAAACAGTGATAAGGCTAAGGCCGCAGAAAAACCGGTTATCAGGGGATTGAGTGGTGCTTGGGTGAGGGATCGGATTGCAAGTGGGGTTGTGATCGCCATGATCGCAATTCCTAGGAAAACTCCGTCAATCCAGAATCTGTAGGGCTCTTGCCCGAACCCCCATACATTGTTAAACGTGAGAAGGACGAAGCCAAGGAACCAGGAATACAGGGCGGCCACCAAATAAGTCGGTGCGCGATGGCGAAGGGCGAAAACATTGAAAAGGAAAAGAGCCAGTATGGGCGATCCGATTACCAGGAAATCAAAAATTCCGACACCAAGATCCGATGACTGACCCACTCGGTAACTGAGAAATTCGTTTCCCGAACTAATCCCCCACAGCGTGAGTAGAACTTGGGGAGCTGCACCAATTCCCAACGCCACCAGCATGAGAATCGCGACGTACGCGTGTTTACGGGCAAGTACCAAGAAGCCCGGTACCGCTGCGCCTAGCAGCAAAGTGAAAACAGGGAGCTCGCCAACGAATCCGCGAAGGAAGCTCCCACTCACTATTCCGAATATCAAGATTCCCAGACTCCACCACAGTGGCGTTCGGGTTGATGCACGCCTCAACCCGTAGATTCCCCAAAACCCAACAAAAACGGCGATTGATAAGAAGAAGGCATAGGTGTGAATATTTGCCAGTAACCCAATAACGAGTGCGGAAGCAACCAGCATGATCACACGTTTTGACCGTGAGACTTGCACACGACCGAGACTGAAAATAGTCAATGCAATGGCACTTGCGCCCAGGCAAAGTCCTATTACTTCACCATTGAGTGTGTAAAAGGCACCGTATGGTCCCCAGAGAATTGCCTGTGGGCCAAGTGGTGATGCCCATGAACCGTCAATAGCCGCAGCAAGGGGCCCAATTCCCATGAGGA
>CAMCYV010000179.1 GCA_945885645.1 Bifidobacterium breve
GCGATCAGTTGCTGTGGGCTATAGATGGGAATGAAGCGTCTTGGGCGCGCAACACATTTGGCACACTCGAGCCCGACCCGCTCGGAGCACGGACCAGCTCACAGGCATTACCCACCTGTACGGCGATTATCGTTCCCTCGCAAGCCATAAATCCACGTGGTTTTCGACTTGGTCAGGGGAAAGGTTTTTATGACCGCGCTTTGGCTGAGGTCGCGGGCCTTGAACATTCACCGATGATCATCGGGGTCACCTTTGAATCCGAATTTCTCTCGGAGATCCCAACCGAGGAACACGATATCCCGGTTGACATCAGCGTTACCGAGTCCACCGTGCGCTGGTTCAGTACGCCCGACTGAGAAGCCAACCAAGCCACACAGATACCAGCGGGATTCCTGTAGCTGCAACAATCACTATGCCCATGCGTGTAAATCGCGCCCAATGGGAATAACCAGATTCCACCAGATCGCGCGAAAACGTGGCGAGGGCTAATGCCCAGCCAGAGAAAGTAGTGAAAGCTCCCGCTAATCCAATGATAAAAAATATGCGCACATCCCCGGAAAATGCACCAAGGCTAAATCCAGCAAGCAGAGACCCGAGTGAGTTGATAATCAAAAGTGTGGTTAGCGCGCTGCGTGTTCGGCTCGCAAATTGCTCCACCAGAGCCCGAAGTGGAGCCCCGATAAAGGCGCCTATCGCGATCGCGGCAATCGTGATCATGGCTTTACCAATCGTTGGGTAACCCTGATTCCCAATCGCACGGCAAGAAGGCCAGCGCCAACTGTCACCGCGAGATACAGAACGGCCGTTGGCCACAAGTTGTCATCGATGAGGTCCGCAGCTTCCAGTGCAAGGGCTGAGAAAGTAGTAAATCCACCGAGGAATCCGGTAATTAACAACGGACGCCAGTAGCTACCACGATCCTCCACTAGTGCGACAGCGAGTACTCCAATCAAGAGTGCGCCAAGTACGTTAACGGCGAGCGTTGCCCACGGAAACGCGGCGCCTTGATCCCCGAGTTCAATGGAAGCCGTACCAAAAAGTTCAGAAATTCCAGCTCGACTGAGTGCACCGAATACGCCGCCGACCCCAATAACAACGAGTCGATTCGCTTCACGCATGTCGACAACTCTAGGGCGGAACCGACCTGCAGTAGCAGAATGAACCGGGGCTAGGGCAGAATTAGGACTTCGTCAGGGTGAGTATCGACTTCCCGACTCATCGAATAACTGGAGGATTGCGTGCCCACCTACGAGTATTTGTGCACTGAGTGCAATACCAATCACGACATCGTGCAGTCAATGGCGGATCCGACTTTGACCACCTGTCCAGCCTGCGGAAAAGAATCACTACGCAAGCAATTCACCGGTGTTGGTGTCATGTTTAAAGGGTCAGGCTTCTACCGAACCGACTCACGAGGTTCTGAGAGCACATCTTCCACCACCTCACCGAAGTCTGATTCTGGGTCGTCTTCTGGGTCGTCTTCTGGGTCGTCAACGACACCGTCAACTCCAACAAGTGCTCCAGCAAAACCAGCAGCCGAAAAATCGGCCCCCAAGAAATCTGAATCCAGCTCAGGCTCTGCCACTAAGTCATAGCGTCTGTGGATATCGATTGGACGTGAATTCATTTCACGCTTAGGTTCGCCTCATGCAGGCAAATGCCCTTTTACGACTTCGCACGCTACTCAATCGACACCGCCGGATTCTAGGATCTATTTCAGCGGCACTGGCTGTTCTCCTCATTTTTGGATCAATGTCTGCTCCCGCTCCGGCAACGGGGCCGGAGCACATTGTCGCCGGGTTACCCGAAGGATTCGTTGCGGTTCCGGTGACACTGCGATCGGCGGCTATTGCCAGTTCCGTTCGAGTCGGGGACAAGATTGACTTGGTGGCTCCCAGCGAGACTGGTTCGCCGCGAGTTATCGCGTTGGATGCCGCCGTGCTGGATCTCCCCAACGCATCAGGTTTTGGATCTCCCACCTCAACGGTGATTTTGGTCAGTGTGGCGGCATGGCAGGGAGCAGCCTTGGCAGCAGAAGATTCCGATCAAATTTCATTAGTAATAAAATCACGCTAGTAAATGTAACTTTTTACACTCCGTGATGCGGTGGCACATTGTCTAAAAATTCACGATCACGCTGATCAAATTTGTTCACTCTAATTTCTTCGGCTTTGCTGATCTGCGTGCTCGTCGACCCGGCCGCAACAATGATTTTCTCAATTTGCAATCCTGCGGCGCGTAACTCGACCCGCGAGTTCAACGCCGAGAGGTCGATTTCCACTCCTAAATCCGTCAGCTCCACCGAGATCCCCGAGAGTTCTTGGGAAATTCTTGTTCATAGGTCAACGGGGGCACAAGGATCAAAATCAATACCGACACTGGTTTCGCCGTTAAACACCAGTGCTGAAACAAAGCCTTGATCGCTCAAAGGCGCGAAAGCAGCAGCAATCGCTAGATGTAACGCACTTGGCTGCTCCACGTGATCAGGTTACTGGCAAAATACCATTCTATGAACCGCACACTCGCTCCCACTTCATGGCGGGAAGCTCAGGGTGAGCACCAAATTCGGGCTCGTGCTCTCACCTTGGGTAGGCGCTCCCGCAAGCAAATTGGTGAACGTGATCCAGTTGACGACTTCATGTTTGAGTACTACCCCTACACTCCAACAAAGTTGGAAACTTGGTTTCCCGGTGTTGGAATCACTCTGGAAATCAACTCAAACGACACATTTGATTTTCCCAATTACGATTCCAACGCAACAACCTGTGAATTAGACGCGCATTACCTGATCAAGCACCAATCAAGAATTGAATCGACATTGGAACTTCTGCGCAACACTCAGGTGCGTGAGGCGACATTTAACTGTTTTGGATTACATGAATGGGCCATGGTGTACCAGGCTGATCAACATGAAATTCGACATGGGGATCCTCTACGCGTTAGCCATGATCAGATCAACTCCCTTATCGGTGAATTGGGACTTCGCTGCACTCACATTGATGCTTTTCGATTTTTCACCATTGAAGCCGCCCCGCAAAATGTAAATCGCCTGAATATCATTCCGACGCGTGATAACCAGAAAGACATTGAACAAGCAGGTTGTCTTCATGCCAATATGGATCTCTACAAGCACTGCATGTGGTTTCACCCAATGATCCCCGGTGAGCTCGTTCTCGACTGCTTTGAGTTGGCTCGCAGTGCTCGAACCCTAGACATGCAAGCGAGTCCTTATGACCTCACCCAGTTTGGCTATGAGGCAATCAGGATCGAGACGAGCGCCGGTCGGGCAGCATATGTCGCACGCCAGCGAGAGATTTCCCTTCGGTCACAGGACCTTCGATCTCACTTGATCGCCGTACTCGAGGCTGCGGCGTAACAATTGCCCTGGCCTGCTTCATGTGGGCTAATTAACGTGGGTTATCAGGCACACCATTAATTCATGTCGCATAATTCACTCATG
>CAMCYV010000180.1 GCA_945885645.1 Bifidobacterium breve
GCCACGCTCGTTTTTATTGGCCTCACAATTTTGCAGGTTCCCCTTGCTCCGGCCCTCGCTGCCATTGTCTTCCTGGGAGCCTTTATCCCAGTCATTGGCGCTCCCATTGCAACTTTCTTTGCCGCCATCGTCGCCCTTGCTGAACGTGGCCCGGTCATTGCAATTTTGGTAATCGTTCTCACCGTCATTGTTGGCTCTTTTGATGGAGATGTTTTGCAGCCATTGGTTATGGGCAAGGCGGTCAGCCTTCATCCGCTTGCAATTATTTTGGCGATAGCCGCTGGGAGTATCGCGCTGGGAATCGTTGGCGCACTTATTGCCGTTCCTATTGCCGGTGCCGCCTATGGCGTGGCGAAATACCTCACCGGTCGGGACCCCGACCTGCCATTTCCGCCGACACAGCCTTTCGTCCCCAGTACAAATCCCTAGTGCCGAAATAGCTTGAATCACAGGCTTCGGGCATTGATATTGTCAATCGGCAAATCATTTCCTGCTGTTACGCAGTAGCGTTCGATCCGTTCTGATGACAGGTTGATTCGCTTCAAGGATTTCGCCTTGATTCCGTCGATGCCCAGTTTCGGGTTGGCCTTGTTGACATTGTTTTGGATTCGCTCCGCATTGAAAAGTGCCTTGGGGGGAAGCTCGCCACCAATAACGGCAGAATCAATGGAGACCACCATGAGGTCAACGTCTGACTGGAATTCACCGAGAAGAGCTTTCTTTTGTTTCTTTGTTAATTCCGATGTGTCCCCATTAATTTGCGAGCGAACCAGATCAAGCGCGAAGTAGTCATCACACGCATCTTGTGCCAACTCGGCCACAAACACCTCAACAGTAGGAGTGGGTGTAGGAGTAACCGTGGGCGTTACCTCTGATTCAGCGCTGCTGGAGCAACCTGCAAGCACGAGTGAGGCGCTCAAACCAATAAGCCCGACCGTGATGATTCTTATCCGCATTATGAGGCTCCTAAGCGTCGTCGATCTCCTTTTTGCAGTTTACGCCACATTCAGTGATGCGGCGGGCAGAACGTGCGCTTGTTGAAGGAAAATCTCGCCCCAATGCCTCATGCGATTACTTCCTTCCCAAGCCGGCGTTTCGACATAGCCCAAAACTTGTTTGTACCCCGAAATCAATCGACGGTCCTCAAATCACAGTCCTCAGACCGTGTTCCCATCCCCGACTTCCTTAAGGAATCATGACGCAACTCTCGACTTAAGAGATCTGTCATTGACGTCAATCTTGAATGGTAAAGGTCTCGAGTTCTTAACTGTGGTGGTGAGCGAAAGCGCTGATCCTCACCGATTTACGTATTTTATGAGTTCATTAAATTGTAAAACACCAAGGCCTGAGGCTTGGTCGTAACCCAAATCTGCTTGGCAGCACCCCGGGATATTGAATGAACCCGGGGCGTACTCGACGGCATATTGATTGTCTCCCACCGTGACGTCGTAAACCGTCTTGGGACTGCGCCTGACAACCTGGTAAAGCCACGGGTTGGCAAAACCGATTGGCGGACGTTTGGCCTGGCCCTCTCGGGCAGAGATCATCGCTAGCGCCGCCGCCATCATGGGAGAACTCTGACTTGTCCCACCATTTGGGAGGATAGTTCCTTGGTACACAACCGGTAACCCTGGCGTATTTCCAGCTAGGGCAGAAATATCGGGTACGGACCGGACGTCGTTGCGGGTGAGCGGTTTCTGATACCACGGTGCGTCAAAGGATGCACTCGGCCCGCCCGTGCCAACCAGGTTTCCAATAGCTCCTCCGGCGTATGGCTGGCTATTCCACACGCTTTCACCCGCTCGCGTGCCATTTGGATTCAATTGGATTTGAGTGCCACCGACGGAGACTACAAATGGTGATGACCCCGGATAGGCGACCGTTGGGCGCGAGTACGCGACGAAGGGTGTTATTTCGGCAATAGCAATTTCGAGCCCAGCAATTAATTCTTCACTCATTTGTGCATCTATTGAGCCAGCCGGTTCATCTTGGAGGCCACTGAGCGCTTCCTCAAGTAATTGATAAAAACTATCGAGCGAATCTGCAGACTGTTCCTGGCATACCGACGATCCACCATCGCCGGATGAAACGGTGACGGTCGTGCCGATGACTGCAGCAAATTGGAATACTGATTCCAATGTGGGATACATTCCCCGGTCGGCAATGAGGGGCTCACAATTTCCGTAAGAAAGAGTGATTGCGTGCGGCTGAATAGGAGTTGTCAGGGCACGGGTATACGCGTCAACAAAATCTGCGCCTGCAACAGATGGAGCAACCTGAACCATCTGAATGGAACGGGCATTTTTCAATGTCGAGCTCACCGTCTGGACATCGAGTGTTGTTTCATCGTTAATATTGACAAAAGGCGACCGTACGCCGGTTCCCAGAGTCATTTTGACTGCTGGTTTTTTAAAATCAAAACACGCAGCAGCTGCAGCAAAGTCTTGGTCTGAGAAGCCACCGCCCATGCTGATGATTGTCACCCGGTCGCTGGCGGCCGCACCCGACGCCCGCTGTAGTGCGGACAGGCCATAAGCGTCAAATACCTGGTTGTGGCCAATGAAGTTATTCACCGAGAACCCTTGAGCGATCGGTGCCGCCGGATTGTTAAGACATGATTTCATGAGCGCTGTAGCCGGGTTCGTCGGCCGAACTTGCGTCGTTGATCCAGGAAAATATAGCGAGCGTCCAGTTGTTGACCCTGATGAAGGCGATGAATATGTAGGGATTGAATTTCGTTGCGCGGCCCCACTCATTGCGGTTGCAGGCGCCGGGACATCGTCTGCCGGAACGTATTCAATGTAAGCCGGCACGAAGCGATTGATCGCCTTGTTCAATGGCTTTGGTGCAGCTTGAAGACCTCCAGCAAACGCAAGATATCCCTTACGCCAAAAATCTGGATCTTGTGCTGTTGGAAATGGTGCATCTTGTGCGTCCGAGAAGACGTATTCGTTGTAGGGCGAACCGGGTCGAGAGGGCTGAAATGTGATGGGTTGTCCCATGGCTTTCTCCCATGCTCGCACGGTTCCGGTCAGTCGGACAACAAGACGGGTGGGATCGACTACGGCCCGCAATCCCAAAGCCCGGGCGGCCGCATCCACACGATCGATCTGCGCATCACTGGCTCCAAATTGCTCGGCGGCCTGCTCTACGGTGAGAAATGTCCGATAGGTCGGCGTTCCGGGAGTGCTCACCATTTGCGCCGCGCTTGCCAGTGCCGCAAAGCGATGCGGCAATTCCCCCAGGAAAGTGATTACGGCATCTTGAGGCGAATTCGCCCCAGCCGTCGCCGCGAGCGGCGGATTGAGCCCGGCCACTACCCCCATCACCAAGACTGGAGCGATAAACACGGCGATTGAGCGTCTTATATGCATGAAGGAAGGGTATGACAAATGTTCAAGATTTTGGCGGTTTCAGGTCAACCTGAGCAGGCTTGTCGCCATTGACACTG
>CAMCYV010000181.1 GCA_945885645.1 Bifidobacterium breve
CTAGGAGCCTAAATGAAGTTCTTCCGCATCATCGCCCTGGCCGTGATCCTGCTCGCAGCCGTCGTGACCTCGTTTGTGACCATCAACGCCAAGCCCACCGACACTGCGTCGTCGAGCGTCTCCGCCGCCAACATGAGCACGCAGGATTACTCCTCGCTCGTCCTTGCCGCGCTGAGCGATTACGACGCCAACGCCTTGAATACGGATAATGTGTACCAGCAGCAGGTGGTGGCGGCGTGGGCCGCCAAGGACCTTCTCGGTGTCATCGGCAGGCAGAATGCCACGATCATCGACAACCAGGTCGCGGCCGCCGACGCCCAGAGCGACAATCAGGTGACGGCATTGGCTGCGCAGCAGCACACGCAGGGCCTCATCAGTGGTGTCATGGTGGTCGGCGTTCTGCTGTTGGCGGCGCTCGTGGTCATCGGCTCGACATTTGTTGGTCGCAGGCCGGCCGCCGCCTCCAGCCAGTCGTCGCACGCCCCATCTATGGACTCTGGCACGCCCGCCGCCACGCCATACGTGCCTGCGACCAGCGATGCCGGGGAACAAGGCGGCATCGCCTGAGCCCACCGTCAACCGATACATGCAATCCGCAGGGTCCGAGCCGTCGGCCAGATTGAGAATCTGACGCCGGACCGTGCATGCCGAAGTAGTCTTGCCATGTCACCTCGGCGGCGCGGACGGCCTTGTAGGTGGCCTTGCGCTCCTCATAACGGAGGGCTATGTCACGAAAGAAACCGAGCCCCGCGGTGCTCGCCTACACAAGTCGGAGCGGGGATACCGACAGGACGAGGACGCGGGCTAATCTGTCCTACATGGCTGCAACCTCGGATTACCTGGAGCGAATTACTCGGGCACAGGTTCACATGCAAGAACTGGGTATCGATTTGATGCTGGTTACCCCTAGCGCGGATCTTCGGTATCTGATTGGTTACAACGCAATCCCGTTGGAGCGCATCACGGCTTTGGTGATTTCACCCCATAAGACACCGTTCCTGGTCGTTCCCCGGCTGGAGATCTCAACTGCCAGCGCAAGTCCCTTTGGCGATTTGGGATGGGAGGTTATCGGCTGGGCTGAAAATGACAACCCGTACGACATCATCCGTGAAGTGTCTGGATTTAGCCAGGGCCGAGTGGCAGTCAACAACCACATGTGGGCTGAGCGGGTTCTGAAGATCTCGGAAAACTTGCCTAAGGCACATATTGAATTGGCTGCACCAATTATCGGGGCAATCCGGATCACCAAGACCCCAACCGAGTTAGATTTTTTGCGCGAAGCGGCCGCGGCAATTGATCGGGTCCATGCGCAAGTTCCCAATCTTCTCAAAGTGGGCCGCACAGAGGAGGAGGTGGGGCGAGATATCTCTGAACTCATTTTAGCCGAGGGACACGTACGAGTTGACTTTGTCATAGTTGCCTCTGGTCCAAATGGAGCTAGTCCACACCACGAACTCAGTAATCGAGTGATCAGTGCTGGTGATCCGGTTGTAGTTGATATCGGAGGAACTATGCCTAGCGGATACTGCAGCGATTGCACGCGTACCTATTCGATGGGGGATCCGGGCGTCGAATTCATCGAGCGTTATGAGATTTTGCAACGAGCACAGGAACGTTCAACCGAGACCGTCTTTAACGGAGCGATCAGCCACGAAATAGATGCCGCCGGCCGCAATGAACTTGCCAAGGGTGACCTGGCTCAATACTTCATTCACCGAACGGGTCATGGCATCGGCCTTGAGACCCACGAGGAGCCCTACATCGGTGAGAACAATCAAACCGTAATTGAAGACAACATGGTGTTCAGTATTGAACCTGGCTTCTACATCGAAGGAGTTCACGGAGCTCGCATTGAAGATATTGGTATTTGTACTCCCGAAGGCGCAGAATCAATCAACAAACAAACTCGTGATCTTGTCATTATTGAGATTTAGCCGACACAAACATGGCTAAACGCACCCTGATTACCAATGCTGCCATTTACGCACCGAGCGTCCCCTTTGCCACAGCCATGCTGATTGACGGCCAGGAGATCGCATGGATCGGGGATCACAGTGGCGCCGAGGTTCACCGTGAACTTGCCGACACCGTCATTCATGCGCAGGGGCACTTTCTTGCACCCGGATTTGTTGATGCGCACGTTCACGCGACAAGTACCGGAATCATGCTTGATGGTCTTGATCTCACTCAAGTGAGAAACAAGAAACAATTCCTTGTTTTGCTGAGTGACTACGCGAAGCTCCTCGGCGGTGCAACGGTTCTGGGCCACGGCTGGGATGAATCCAATTGGGATGACCCAGAGCTTCCCACACGCGAAGAAATCGACCGGGCAACCTGGGGAAGTGTCGTTTATTTAAGTCGGGTAGACGTCCATTCGGCTTTAGTCTCTAACTCACTCATAGCGCAAGTACCACAAAGCAGAGGCCTCACAGGATTCAGTGAGGGTCCGGTCACCCAACTCGCTCATGGCGCGATTCGCACTTTTGCTTTGGGTTCAATATCTGAGGGTCAAAGACATAAGGCGCAGGAAACCTTTTTTGCCAACGCTCTTTCACAAGGGATTGTCAGCGTCCATGAAATGGCCGGCCCGAACATCAGTTCTCACCAAGATGCACGTTCACTCAAGGAACTCGCGTCAAAGCCTGGAATGCCTCATCTCGCCATTTATTGGGGCGAACTTTTCAGTGAGCGAACGCAAGAAATTGTCTCAGATCTTGATGCGATTGGCGCTGGAGGTGACCTATTTATCGATGGAGCCATTGGTTCGCGAACCGCGTACCTGCGTGATCCTTACGCCGATAACCACGACACTCGGGGTGCAAATTACTTGAGCGTTGAGCAAGTTTCCGAGCACTTGGTTGCATGCACCCAAGCAGGCATCCAAGGTGGCTTCCACGTCATCGGTGATCAAGCGTGCGACATTGCAATTCAAGGAGCAAGTTTAGCCGCATCCAAAACCTTCGAATCGGAATTCAAACGACTTCGACACCGTCTCGAGCATGCTGAAATGCTCGCAGAAAAAGACATAGCAACCATGCGCAATCTGGGTATGAGTGCCAGCATGCAGCCACTATTTGATGCTTGGTGGGGAAATCCTGGTGGCATGTACGAGTCGCGATTGGATAAACGCTCACAAAGGATGAATCGATGGGGCAGCCTGCAAGCGGCGGGTGCGGCAGTGTGTTTCTCATCAGATTCACCCGTCACACCGAACACTCCTTGGGATGCCGTCCATGCCGCAATGCACCACCACAATCTAGATGAGCGAATTAGCGGAAGGGCAGCCTTTGCAGCTCACACCCGAGCAGGATGGCGCGCTCTTGGTCCGCAGTTTGATTCCGAAGGTGTTATTGAAGTTGGGGCAACAGCCAATTTAGCAACTTGGCGTGTTGAGGACTATCAAGTCAGTGTTCCGGATTCACGAGTCACCCAATGGAGTAC
>CAMCYV010000182.1 GCA_945885645.1 Bifidobacterium breve
GGCCAAGGCTTCAGCGAGTGCGAAACCAAGGAGCATGTTTTGGCGAATGATGCCGTACGCCTCAGGCTGGCGAGCAATTGCTTGCACACCCTGTCCGAAGATGATGCCGATACCGACACCTGGACCAATGGCCGCGAGGCCGTATCCGATTGAGCCAATCGAACCGCTGATTTCCGCGAGAAGCGACATATCGTTTCCTTTTCATTGCGCACCGACTGTTGCCGGTTTGGTGGTTTATATCAACTAGGTTGATGTGAACTTTTCAATTTTAATATTCAGTTGTAAGTCTTACCCGGTATTGCTGTCTGGCTGGTCTCACATATTTAGTGTTCCGCGTGCAGCGCACTCCCGATATAAACGGCAGCGAGCAACGTAAAGATATAGGCCTGAAGCGCTTGGATGAATGCCTCAAACGCTGTGAGCAAGACGGTCAAAGTAAAGCTGGCTGCCGAGCCCACTATTCCAATAAAGCTGAATGTCAAGAGGTAAAAAGCAGCAACGCTGAAAGAGGCTAAAAGGAGGTGGCCGGCGAACATGTTGGCGAACAACCGCACCGCGTGGGTGAACGGGCGGACTAAGAAGTTTGAAATCAATTCAATGGGTGTAAGCAAAAGGTACATTCCCTTAGGGACTCCGGGAGGAAACATGATGTTTTTGAAGAACCCAACGAACCCTTGCTTGTAAATCCCCAAAGGCACCCAGGTCACATAAACGATGATTGCGAAAGTCACGGGAATAGCAAAAATTGAGGTCACGGGCAACTGTGCACCGGGGACGATTCCCCAGAAGTTCAGAATCCATACGAGGAAAAAGAAAGAAAAGAGAAATGGGACGAATTTCTCTCCACCCTTGCCAATCGTTTCTTTGACAATTCCATCTCGGATAAAGAGGTAGCCGAGTTCACCAACGTTCTGGGCTCCGCGAGGGACGAGTTTCGGCTTTCTGAAGGCGTAACCAAAAAATCCAATGATGACCACAACGGCTAAGAGCAGCAAAATCGTGACTTTGGAGATATTGAAAGTTAATCCTGCAATGGTGAAACTCAGAATGGCATCAAATTGAAAGATTTCTGCGCCCGGAGCGGGGAAACCGCAACCGGAGAAAATTTTACAGTTGGGTCCACCAGAGGCGAGAACGCTAAATGCCATTAATGGTCCCCTTCCAATTTCGGTCCGGTCCTTCGGTCTGCCGCATCTTGTCGTTCCTTGTTTTCGCGGGCTAACCCGGTGAAAATCAGGTAGTACGAGAGTCCAAGTCCTGTCAGTGCACCCAGTGCCATGAACAAGGATCTATTCCCCAACCATAAGGATAATAAAAACCCTAGCCCCGTGTACAAAATCAAGCCAGCAATGAGCCGACTTGAAATTATCCACGCAGCGTTATCCATCGCAGCAAACTGACGCACCGGCGCATTTCCTGAAATCGAACGTGCGCGCGAACGGTACCACTTTGGATCGCCCGGCGAACCTTCGGGCTGTTCAATATTGAGTGTCATTTGTCACTTTTTTCTGATGAGGAATCGTCCATGGAAATTGGTTCAACGTACAACACTTTGGTCGTTCCGAAAATCCACACTTCCATGACCGTCCACACCAAGGTGCAGACCAAGATTGCAAGCGCAAAAGTCTTGGTATCAAAGGCCGTAGTGTCCGCAAATAGCACCAAAATCAACAAAAGAACGCCGATTTTGACCAAGTAAATGGTGAGGGCCATGGTGAGAGCCATTTGCGGGTTATTACGAAGGACTGAACCGAGGGCAAACTGCCCGACCGAGAAAAAAACGATGACCAATGCGGTTCCTAGGAACGCACCCAAAGCTGCCGATCCACCTGACATTACAGCCGCGATAATCACAACAATCACACCTGCAACAGCAGTAACAACTCCGGCCCGAAGCAATACAAGTGAGTCGATACTGCGTGCTCTTGGCACCGATAACACCTCGCAATTTTTTGACAAAAAGATGGCAGCAATTCTCTTGCGCTGAGCCATGTGAACTCAGGCTACCGCATTGATTGCTGCCTTAGTCAGCCGATCCGACCGATCCGACCCGGTTGCGGTTTTACTTCCTGCACCGTCGGATTCGTGGGCGTGCGTCGGACGAGAAATACCATAACCACAACACCAATTGCCGTTCCAATCCCCGCATAGATCAGCGGGAAGAATGCAATAGCAAGGGCTGCCCCCGCTATCAAAGCAGTCCAGGCGTACATCAAAAAAACTGCCCGACGCTGTGAATGGCCCATCTCTAACAATCGGTGGTGTAGGTGCTGTTTATCGGGGGCAAATGGGTTTCGGCGAGCCCGGGTGCGCCTGATCACCGCGAGCCCCAAATCAACCAGAGGCAATGCCATGACGGCAAGTGGCAAAATCAATGGCAATAGCGTGGGAAGAAATGCGCCACCGGAAAGTGCGCTGGGATCGACTTGACCCGAAAGCGTGATTGTGGCGGCAGCGAGCAAAAGCCCGAGAAGCATCGATCCGGTGTCCCCCATAAATATGCGGGCAGGGAACAAGTTATTGGGTAGAAATCCAAGTCCCATACCGACCAGAACGACACTCACCAATGTCGCAAGGGTTGCGCGCTCCAACCCCAGTTCAACTGAAAGAACGTACGAATAGACAAAAAATGCACCAGCGGCGACCGCAACAATTCCCGCGGCCAATCCATCAAGTCCATCGACAAAATTAATTGCGTTGATACTGACGACCACGATTATCACGGTGAAAAGAACGCTGGTTAACGGGTCCAGGACAAAAGTTCCACCTATTGGTAACCAGATGATGGCGACCCCTTGAAACGCCATTACTCCAGCCGCAAGTACTTGACCGGCGAGTTTGGTAGGTGCGTCAAGTCCCCATTTGTCGTCAACTATTCCTAAAACAACAATGATTGCTGCACCTGTAAGCAATGCAATGACAGCATTTGAACCATCAAAAACCGAACTCATCATGGGCAACTTGCTGGCAAGTAGCAGTCCAGCTAAAAGCCCGCCCGCCATGGCAAGTCCGCCAAGACGTGGAGTTGGTGTGTCATGGACATCACGGTCGCGAACCGGAGCAACGATCCCCCAACGAATCGCGAGCCCCCGCACGGGCGGAGTCAAAAAGTAGGTCACGGCGGCTGCGGCAAAAAGACACAGCATGTATTCGCGCAAGGCCTACTCCTTTCAATCGCTACTTATCGAATAATCACCTTGGGTAAGCGGGGAAGGCTGTAACCAATTCATGTGTTTGCGCAGCTATATCGGCACTTGACCCACTCTGGCGAATCGCTCGATCAATGAGATCAGCGATAACGGCCATCTCGGGAACACCCATGCCTTGGGTAGTCACCGATGGAGTCCCCACTCGAATACCCGAAGCAACCGATGGTGGCAATTTATCGAATGGAATCGCGTTCTTATTCAGTG
>CAMCYV010000183.1 GCA_945885645.1 Bifidobacterium breve
AACATGGCACCTGGCCGTGCTGCAGCAGTTGAAGCATTGCGCGATGTCGCTCGGCAGCCCGGTTCTTCAAAGCCTGATCCCATATTGATTGCCGACCACGTAAGCCGACAATTTGGTGGACTCAAGGCTGTTGACGTTGCCCACGTTGAAATCCAACGCGGTGCGATCACTGCCCTCATCGGTCCCAATGGAGCCGGTAAAACAACCCTTTTCAATCTTCTCACCGGTTTTGACAAACCAGACACCGGCGAATGGACTTTCAACTCAACATCTGTTGCCGGAAAGGCTCCTTATCGACTTGCGCGAATGGGAATGGTTCGAACATTTCAACTCACCAAAGCCCTCTCTCGCATGACCGTTATGGACAACATGCTGCTCGGTGCAAGCGGGCAAAGTGGCGAGCGAGTATTCAAAGCTCTGCTTCCGTTTACGTGGAATGCCCAGGAGCGAGCAAATACAGCGCGCGCATTAGAACTCCTTGGGCGATTTAATCTTGACGCAAAAGTCGATGATTTTGCTGGCTCACTTTCTGGAGGCCAGCGGAAATTGCTCGAAATGGCACGTGCATTGATGGTTGGGCCGGAAATCGTGATGCTCGATGAACCAATGGCTGGTGTGAACCCCGCCCTGACCCAGAGCCTGCTCGGTCATATCAAGAACATCCGAGAAGAAGGAACAACAGTTCTCTTTGTTGAGCACGACATGGATATGGTGCATGACATAAGTGATTGGGTGATTGTTATGGCCCAGGGCAGCATCATTGCTGAGGGTCCGCCCGACGCGGTTATGAAGGACCCCCAGGTGATTGAGGCTTACCTCGGCTCACGCCACGGTAGTGCGCTCACCGCCGACGGCGCCTCCCTCACCGCCGATTCCCAAGGAGGAACCACATGACCTTCAGCGAACCCAGCGACCTTCCCACAATCGACAGCCCCGATGGTGCCCACGAGTTTGAGTCCGAGATTGATATAAACGCTTCTCAGCGGTCAGACGCATCACCAGCAACTCCTGCACAGATTCACAATGCGCAGGCGCTTGGGGCTCTCATAAGGGCCGACAAGCTTGTTGCTGGTTATTTCCCTGGCGTGAATATCCTTAACGACGCGGATCTTTACGCTCATGAAGGGGAACTGGTGGGGATCATCGGCCCCAATGGAGCCGGCAAGTCAACTCTTCTCAAGGCACTCTTTGGCCTAGTGCACATCAACACCGGGGCCGTCACCCTGCGAGACGAGGACATCACGAATCTGCGAGCGGACCAATTGGTCCGACGTGGCGTTGGTTTTGTTCCCCAGAACAACAATGTTTTCCCTTCCCTCACCATCGAGGAAAACATGCAGATGGGCGCATTTCAGGATCCAAAATCCTTCACGGAGCGTTTTGCTGCGGTCGTAGATCTGTTTCCCACTTTGGGAAGCCGACGAAAGCAACGCGCCGGTTCCCTATCCGGCGGGGAACGCCAGATGGTCGCCATGGGCCGCGCTCTCATGATGGCACCAAGCGTCCTTTTACTCGATGAGCCCAGCGCCGGTCTGAGTCCAGCTTTGCAAGATGAAGTATTTGTCCGGGTCAAGGAAATTAATGCCACCGGCGTTACCGTAATTATCGTTGAGCAAAATGCCGCCCGATGCCTTCAGATCGTTGACCGTGGATATGTCCTCGATCAGGGGCAGAACGCCTACACGGGCACTGGTCAATCACTGGCTAATGACCCCAAGGTCATTGAGCTCTATTTGGGAACCCTCGCAAAAGCGTAAGTCCTTTTTCATCGAAGAAGACTGTGGCCCCGCACCTTAAGGTGCGGGGCCACAGCTTGTACTGCTATCGAGTCTCGACTACGGCAGTGGAACCACCGAGGTCACTGAGCCCTTTTCGGCGAACTCAGTGTTTGAGGAGTACTCGTTGATTGAGATGGTGCCCTCAAGGAGGTCGCCGTATTCGTTGAAGTCAACGCCTCCGGTGACGCCCATGTAGTCGATGTCGGTGCCTGCATCAAGCAGAGCAATGCAATCGGCGTACGTGGAGCACACTTCGCCACCGTTACCGGCAACGTTAGGTAGCTCTGCTGCGATTTTCACACCGTCAGCACAGCCCGCCTTGTGAGCGGCCAATGCAATTACCATGGCTGCGTCGTATGACTGTGGGCCGTAACTAAAGTCAGTCAGTGCTGGATCGAAAGCAAGCAGGCGCTCGTTGAAGGCAGTCAAATCGACTGAACCTGAAGGAACCGTACCGACTGTGCCCTTCATTGTGCCGGCTGGGAAATCAGCAAACGCGGTTGTGGAAAGGTTTCCGTCAACCAGGTAGAGCTGAACGTCGCCTGGACCAACTTTCTGCTTGATCATTTCCTGTATGAGCTTGACGCTTTCTTCGAAACCAATGACCGCGACGGCTTCTGGCTTGCCCGCCTTGATTTCTGCAACTTCAGCTTCGAATGAAGGTGCTGCTGGGTCATAGAGGATGTCGGATGTAATTGTTCCACCGGCCTCTGTGAAGTTCTTAACTGTTGCTGCTGCAAGACCTTCACCGTATGGATCCTGTCGAGCAACTACTGCCAACTTTGTGATTCCTGCGTCGACTGCATCCTGCGCGATAACTGCACCCTGTAGCACGTCAGATGGTGAGTTACGGAAGTACAGACCGTTGTCCGCGTAGGTGGTCAGAATTGGGGCAGTGTTGGCTGGTGAGAACTGAACAACACCATTTGAGGTGATCTTGTCGATTACCGTTAGCGAAACACCGGAAGATGCGGCACCGATGATTGCATTCACGCCCTGTGCGAGCTGGGAATCAACCGTCTGGCTTGCAATATCTGTGGTCGTATCGCCTGAGTCACCCTCAATGTAGGTAACTGGTGAGCCGAGGACGCCGCCTGCAGCGTCAATCTCTTGAAGCGCTAATTCAACGCCGGCAAACTCGGGTGGGCCGAGGAATGCAAGGTCACCTGTTGCTGGGAGCATTGTGCCCAAAACCAAAGAAGTGCTCTTGCACTCATCTGTTGCTTCTTCGACTGCAGTTTCTGCTGCAGATTCGACTGCGGATTCTTCTGCGGTTGCGCTGGCGGTGGTATCTTCGCTATCACTGCTACAAGCAGCGAGAGCGAGGGATGCCGCACCCAGCACAGCCACGGTCTTTAGGACCATAGTGCGCTTCATGCATTCTCCTTGAATAAACGAAAGTCGCAGCGTGTGCTGCCACCATTACTCGTTCGGTTACCCGAACCAAGGGCTTAGACTAAGACATTGCCGAGGACAATCAAACGCCGGAAACCTCAATTTGCCACTTTGTAATGGGTATGTGACCTTCAAACACAGGGGCAGCCCCATTAAATTGGGCGTTAAGGGGCTGATTCGTCGCTATTTCCGATGATTTTCACGGCGGC
>CAMCYV010000184.1 GCA_945885645.1 Bifidobacterium breve
ACAAAACGGTTGGATGAAACTGGACGAATTCGAGATCAGCGACTCTCGCGCCTGCTCGCAGTGCAAGTGCAATCCCATCACCTGTTGAAACATAGGGATTAGTCGTTTGTCCAAAAACTTGGCCGAAACCACCCGTAGTCAAAATGACGGCTGGGGCTAGAGCCGCACCAATGCCATCGCGTTGGCCGGACCCCATAACGTGCAAAGTCACGCCTTGAGCCGCGCCATGTTCGTCGGTCAACAGGTCTAGGGCCAGCGCATTCTCAACTATTTCAATACCTGGGTCATTAAGAACCGCGGAGACCAGAGCCCGAGAAATTTCAGCACCGGTTGCATCGCCTCCGGCGTGTGCAATGCGATCGCGGTGATGGCCACCTTCTCTCGTAAGTGAAATTTCACCGCTCGGATCGAGATCAAAATTTGCACCCAGGGTGATCAAGTCCCGGACAGCCTGCGGCCCTTCTGTGACGAGCACCTCGACTGCTTGTGGATTACACAACCCGGCGCCGGCAGTAATAGTGTCGTCTCGGTGCTCTGAAGGTGAATCATCTTCTGCAAGTGCTGCAGCAATCCCGCCCTGTGCCCAGCGGGTTGATCCTTCATCTATTTGAGCCTTCGTCAGGATAACAACACTTCGACCCGTGCGACGGGCGTGAATTGCTGCAGATAGGCCAGCAACGCCGGAGCCGATCACGATCACATCAGCGGTGATCTGCCAACCGGGTGAATCCGAGGTCAGCCAGCGTGGGATGTGAATGTCACTCATCTGGATTCACTCCGCCCAGCGGCACATTGTCAATCAAACGAGTTGACCCAAGGAGACCGGCAAAGAGTATTCGACCTTGTGTTGCATTTTCTGTTCCGACCAGCTCACGTGAGAGATCAGGTGTCATAGCGACTAGATAAGAAGTTGTGATCTGCGCGGATAGCGCGTCCCGCGCTGCACTTAGTTTCGCGTCAATGTTTCCTTCAACTGCCTGTGCCGCGAAGAGAGCTCGAGATATCGAAGCCGCTTCAGTGCGCTGCTCGGGGATGAGGAAAGTATTGCGCGAACTCATGGCCAATCCATCGGGCTCGCGTCGCGTTTGCACTCCAACGACTTTAACGGGGAAGTTCAGTTGTTGCACCATATGCGAAATAAGCGCTAACTGCTGGTAGTCCTTTTCACCAAAAGCCGCAAAGTTTGGTTGAACTAGGTTCAGAAGTTTCGCAACAATTGTGAGCATTCCGGCAAAATGCCCGGGACGGTCAACCCCTTCGAGTATCGAACCCAATGGTCCTGGTTGCACGCTGACATACTGAGAGGTTTGCGTCCCGCCGGGATACATCTCACTCACGCTAGGGGCAAACACGATGTCAACACCACTGGCCTCGCACTGTGCAAAATCACTTTCCAATGTCCTTGGGTATTGTGATACATCGGTTTCATTCCCAAACTGGGTTGGATTCACAAAAATTGACACGATAACTTGGCCACCAGGGCCAACCAATGCCCTTGATGCATCAACGAGGTCCAGGTGCCCTTGATGCAGTGCACCCATTGTTGGAACAAAAGCCCGAACGACCCCCGGCTCTCGTGTCAGACCACCGATGTCGTGGATTAACTTGGTCATGTTTTCTCGCCTAATTCAATGAGAAGATCCGCTGCTTGGTCAACGGAAAGCAGACCTGCTGCAAGTGCTCGGTCGGTTGCTAGCCGGGCGAGGGCGCGATACGCACTTTGTGAACTTGGACGGTCCTGCAACGCGTCAAGGTGTTTGCGAATCACTTCGCAGTCTCCGCGAGCAACCGGACCGGTGAGGCCTTTGTCTCCCAGTCGCAAAGCATTATCAAGGGAAGCGCTCAGAAGTGGTGCAAGTAGACGCTGTGGACTTTCCATTCCTGACTGTGCCAAAAGAGATGCGGCCTCGTTGACAAGGACATTGAGATAGTTTGAACCCAAGACCATCGCGGTGTGGTAAATCGCTCGTGACTCTTCAGGGACCCAAACCGGCTCGCCGCCCATCTCAACCACGAGTGCTTCGGCTACAGGTCTCAACGCGTCAGTAGTGGTCACTCCAAATGGTGTGTCTGCCAACCGCGCTAGGTCCACACTGGTTCCAGTAAACGTCATGACCGGGTGAATTGCCATAGGTGAGACTTGCGGCGCCGAATCAAAAACCGAGATCCCGTAACTTCCGGAGGTGTGGGCCACAAACTGGCCTGGGATGAACACCTCACTGGAGGAAAAGCCACGAACGAGGTCCGAAAGGACACTGTCGGGAACGGCCAGAATGAGCAACTCAGATTCCGCCACCACTTGATCGGCGGGTTTTATTGGCACCCCGGGAAGGAGCGCTTCCGCGCGCAGTCGGGACATATCCGAAACTGCGCTGACACCCGTGCAGTTGTGTCCGGCCGAGCGCAGTGCGGCGCCCAAGACAGCGCCGACCCGGCCTGCCCCGACTACCCCAATGCGCAAACGGGGAGGTGCGTCCATGTCAAAAGCCTAGGGGTGACTAACGTCGTGTCCCATGTCCCCATACATTCCCTGGATCAATGCTTGGGAGGGCGCAGCATTCGGCCCCAGTGGTTTTTATGGTGAGTTCGGGTCCAAAGGAAAAAATCCTTATGAGCACTTTCGTACAGCCGTTACGTCGAGTCCAGATTTGGCAGGGAAACTATTTCCCTATCTTCTCGAAACTTATCATTACTGCGGTTCACCTTCGCAATTCTTAATCCTCGATGTCGGTGGATCCGATGGCCTACTGATGACCAATGTGCAGAGCCTCATTCGTGAAAACGCACTCAACTGGAAAACCCAAATTTACGATGTATCCAGTGGTGACGCGCGAAAAATTCCGATCCGGGAGAAATTCGGTGTCGTGATTTCCCATGAACTCTTGGATGACATTCCCACTTCCGTTGTCGAATTCGACGTGGATCTCACACCACGTCTAGTTTTGGTCGACCCAGCCAGCGGCCATGAACAGTTGGGCGAAACCATTTCACAGGCGGAATGGGAGTGGCTAAATAAGTGGTGGCCACAGACCGCACCACATGCTCGCCGAGAAGTGGGAATCACCCGTGATCACACTTGGGTTAATTTGGTCAATATTTTCAGTGTTGGTCGGGCAATCGCCATTGACTATTCACATTCAATGGAACAAAGAACCAAAGGACTATTTGATGCGGGAACCCTCACCGGATATCAACTTGGTAGCTCCGTTCGCGCGGTTCCTAATGGTGAAGTAAACATTACTGCTCATGTCGCATTAGATTCTTGTGCAAGCGCTGCAGTGGCATCACGGGCAGATATCACAGCCACTTCGATCATTGATATCGATCCTGACCACAACGACTTCCGGTGGCTTATTCA
>CAMCYV010000185.1 GCA_945885645.1 Bifidobacterium breve
AACCAATCGCGCATGACTGCAAGTTCATGCTGCTCACGTTCATCATTTGTAATGGGAGTGCGAACCAAAATCCGCTGCTCGGTCATTGACTCGGTCACTTTGGTTGTCGGCAATGGGAAAGCAACAGCCATCCGTTGACGCCAACCGCCAGCGATTGACAAACCCGGGAACAGCCAGTTAATGGTCCCGACATTCGCTGTGGGATCCCAAGTGTCTTCGGGGTCATCAAGGTGGTTCTCAATTTCGCGCAACGCGAAGGCAACGCGCTCGTGCGCACCGTGGCCATCAAAAGTTGCCGTATTGCTTAGATTCGTTTTGAAAACAGTGTCTTTGTGAAGGGAAGCGAAATGGTAACCCTCTAAATAACCTTCGATCGCGACTTTCCAGTTGGGACCGGGCATCATGCGCGTGGAAAACAAATGACAATCGGCAAGTTTGAGACTTTCCAAAATGGGAGCGAAGTCACCGAGCCATGAATCGATATCAATTTCGAGTTCAGGGGTCAGGCACACAAAAATCACACCGTGTTTTTCAACACAGGGAAGTTTGATCATGTTGCGCTCGGACTTATCAAAGTCACCAAAAGTACTCTCACCGTAAAGCCCTTTAAGTTGACCGTCCATGCCATAACTCCAGGCGTGATAAGGACAGGTCAGTGCTCGCGAGGTTCCTAGGCCGGCCGAACAAATCAATGCACCTCGGTGGCGACATACGTTAAGCATTGCGTGCACTTGACCCAGTGAATCCCGGGTAATGACAACGGGAACGCCCACAACCTCAATAGCTTTGTGATTATTCTTTTCTGGCAATTCACATGAGAGCGCCAGCGGAAGTGGGATGCGTTTGAAAATCAACTCGATCTCACTGGCGAAGAGTTCTTCATCCAGATAATTCTCAACGGGCTCTTGGAAAGTGGCTTCGGCTTGATCGGTTGTCTTGTTCTTGGTGTGGGAAATCAGCCGAGCCATCATGGCCAAGGCATCTTCGCGCGCTGCTCCATCGAGGATCTTGCTCGGGAGATAAGCGGGTGTGGCTGCCGGAGTCTCAACAGCTTCGGTCTCGACAACTTCACTCTCAACGATCTGGGTCATATTGGCTCCTTAGCAGCGACTGACGGGAGTGTATCAACTTGTCTAGACAAATACTAGGGCTAATCCAAGTGCGATGTTTCATTGATGCTCACCAGCACAAAACGGCCATCCGGCCACACCTGAACCCGTGAAATGGAGGTATACCCCGGGTTGAAAAAGAAGCGGCGAGGGCTTTCGAGTATCCCTGCCAAGAAACTATTTGAGGCGCCTCCATGACTAACGGCCACAATGCGCTCACCTTGATGCGCCAGTCCTATGTCGCGAACAACCGCCAGCATGTTTGATTGCAATTCTTCGTGGTTGTGCTCCGGCATAAAACCTTCCTCGAAGCGCCCTTCACGAAATGAACGCACGCGTTCGGGGTCGGGTAGATTCTCTATCCCCGCGTAGTGGGTTGCGCTGGATTTCCATTCTTGAAGCCGCTCATCAATGACAACATTGTGACCGAGTATTCGAGCAAGTGGGCCAGCCGTTTCAATGGCACGTTTGAGTTGGCTTGAATAGATTGCGGTAATTCCTTTGTCTGCAAGATAGGCGCCAACAAGCTCTGCCTGTTCACGCCCCACTTCACCCAATCCCGGGTCCTTTGTACCGTCCGGCTCCGGAAGTGCATGGCGGACGAGAAGTACTTCGCACGATTCACTCATCAACTGGGGCATTCATCAAACAGTTGAACCGAAGTCACCAGATGTTGGGAAGTCATCAGATGACGGGAATTGAAGGCTGAGCATCTCGAAGTATTCCATCAATCCATGGTGACCAAGTTCGCGACCGATGCCCGAAGTTTTGAATCCACCGAAAGGCGCATTGGCATTAAATCGACCACCGTTGACCGAGACCTGACCGGTGCGCAGACGTTTGGCAACACTCACCGCGGTAGGAATATCAGCAGCAAACACGGCGCCGGAAAGCCCGAATTCACTGTCATTGGCGAATTCAATTCCTTGCTCAAGACCGTCGTATCCAATAATCGCGAGAACCGGCCCAAAGATTTCTTCTTGGGCAATGCGTGCCTTCGGGCTGAGGCGACTGAAAACCGTTGGCTTAATGAAGTAACCCTTATAAAGACCATCGGGGTGGCCAGGACCGCCAGCAATTAACGTGCCCTCCGTCATGCCGATCTCAATGTAATCCGCAACGACCTTGTGCTGACCCGCCGATGCAACCGGACCCAAGTCGACCGCAGCATCAAGGGGATTACCAACCGTGAATGCATTCACGAGCGCCGCCACGCGCTCCTCAACTTCATCGATTATTTCATTGGGAACAATCAGACGAGTAGTCGCCGAACAGGTCTGCCCGTTATTAACGAAGCAACCACGAACCGCATTCGCGATAGCGACATCAAGATCGGCACCCTCAACCAAAAGGAACGCAGATTTACCGCCAAGTTCAAGTGCAACCTTTTTAACGGTGGAAGCTGCAGCCTCTGAAACACGCACACCTGCACCGGTAGACCCCGTGATACTCACCATGTCGACCTCGGGGTGGGAGGAAAGAATTTCACCGATGAGTGCACCAGGACCGGAGACAAGGTTAAAGACACCCTTGGGCAAACCGAGCCCGTCAATGATTTCAGCCAGGATGAAGTTGGAAAGTGGCGCTACCGAGCTTGGTTTCACCACCACGGTGCAACCGGCAGCAAGTGCCGGGCCGACCTTGGCGGCGAGTTGGTACAGCGGATAGTTCCAAGGAGTAATCGCACCAACAACGCCTACCGGAACCCGGATAACAATCGAATTGCCGATCCGCTCTTCGGCGGGTAACTCGCGAGCTGCCTCAGCAATCGTTTCGAACACCGACGCCGCAAGACCCACTTGCACTCGCACTGAAATGGCAAGGGGTGTTCCCACTTCCTGGGACATAATTCGGGCTAGTTCATCTTCTCGCTCGCGTAGTCCCGCGGCTATTGCTGAAACAACATCGGCGCGCTGTGCGATCGGAACCTGCGACCAGCCGTCAAATGCGCGTCGGGCTGCCACGATAGCGCGCTCAGCATCATCGGCGTTACCCGAAGGGACCGTCCCGATAGCTTCACCGGTGGCAGCCTCAATCACCGTGATGGCCTCGCCTCCCGAGGGCGCCACCCATTCGCCGTCGATGTACAACGTGTTCCGCTCGATCACGGTTTCTCCATTCGGTTGACTTGCAGGGTTCGGGGTCTAGGTTTGTGAATTTTCCAGCATAGGTTATTCGAGGAGTTGGGCCCGCAAAGATTCAATACTCTCACTGGGAACATCAAGGGTGAGAACCCACTCATGTA
>CAMCYV010000186.1 GCA_945885645.1 Bifidobacterium breve
GCGGTCGTGAGCTTGTTGTAGGGACCAGTGTCTTCGGGGGCCATCTCCTTGACCGCGCAAATTGGACCAAACGTCAATTGGAAGAGGTGCGTTTCATCGATCGCGAAAGCTAGGTAGGCCCGACCAAGTCCCGAAAAGCGAGCGCGGGCGGCATCTGGGTTATCCGCTGGGTGGGCGGCCAACACCCTGGCCATCCGCTCGTCGAGGGCAGCAAGTCCGCAGGCACCAACTGCTCGCAGCAGATCGTCCTTGTCCGCGAAGTGGTTGTAAGCGGCGCTGGGCGAAACCTCTAGTACTTGGGCGATTGATCGCAAGGAGACGTGATCGGCCCCCTGGGTCCGGACGCTAGCCAGCGCCTGATCGACCATCGCCTCGGCGAGGGCCCCATGGTGATACGTACGACTCATCATGCTCCCAATGTTGACATTGATCATATTCTATGCAAAGGTCTGAATGTGAACAGTGTTCAGACTAACACCGACAACGACCGAATCCCCTTATTTCAACGTTTAGGGGCGTGGGTCGCCCGCCACCGCTGGCCGGTGTTGATCAGTTACTTGGTGCTGCTGGTGGTCGTCGGGATCTTCGGTATTCGCGTGTTTGCCGCGATGGAGTCCGAAGGGTTCAACGATCCTGCCAGTGATTCATCGCGTGCAGCTGCAATCTTGGCCGACGAATTTGGCACCGAAGATCCGCTCATTATCTTGGCAATCGAAACCCCAACGAGCCCAGATCAGAGTTCCGCCGAAGCAATTGCACTCCTTGATGAAATCGCCTCTGTCGAAGGTGTCGATGAAGTTGTTTCATATTGGTCGACTGGCGGTGCTGAATCATTTTTGGGAACTAACGGAAAAACCGCACAGGCTCTCGTCTTCGCCAAAAGTGTTGATGCCGAAACTGTGACAACAGAAATCGTGGACACCTTCACCGGCGAGCAAGGAGAGTTAGTTGTCTATGCATTCGGTGGCGAGGTTATTGGCAACGCCTTCACCCAACAGATTTCACGAGACTTAGCTGTTGCCGAGTCCATTGCCATTCCGATCACCGCATTGCTGTTGATTTTCGTTTTCGGCTCGGTCGTTGCGGCCGGACTCCCGTTCCTCGTTGCTGGAGGAACAATCCTGGGCAGCTTTCTTGTGCTGTTCATCATTTCGCGCTTTACCGAGGTCTCTATCTTTTCACTAAATCTCGTCACCGGACTTGGTCTCGCTCTCGGAATTGACTATGCATTGCTCATCATTAATCGATTCAGAGAGGAATTGCGCGCTCGCGAATCCGTTCCCGAGGCTGTCGCAATAACGGTCAGCACCGCAGGGCGAACCGTCTTCGTCTCGGGGGCTGCTGTTGCTGTAGCACTCGCCTCACTTCTGATTTTCCCGCAATACTTCCTGAAATCCTTTGCATACGCCGGAATCGCTGTAAGTGTGCTTGCCGTAATTGGCGCGCTCACTGCAATTCCCGCACTGCTCGCAATCCTAGGCAAAAACGTGAATCGATTAAAGGTTCGACGCGGTGATCTGACACCGAAAGATGATGGTGCCTGGGCGCGTATTGCACGATTCGTCATGCGTTACCCCTGGCCGGTGCTCTTGGGCACGATTGCCCTTTTACTCGTGATGGCCGCACCCGCGCTGGGCGCAGTCCTCGGCCAGGTCGACGAACGAGCACTCCCCGCGGACAATCCAGCAGCACAAGCAGGGCAAGTGTTACGCGAGCAGTTCCCCGGCAATGATGCGTCTCCGTACGACATCGTGCTGCGCCAACCGGGAACACCCGAGCAGATTCAGTCGTTCGCGCAAGAACTCTCGCTGATCCCCGAAATCGACCGCGTCACAACTGCCGAAAGCATTGTCATCGACGGAGCGGTCGTTGCCCCAAACCCCAATGCTGAAACATGGTCAACCTCGGATGCAACCCGCATTGAAGCGGTCAGCAATGTGCGACCCATTGACCCTGCAGGTGAAGCACTCGTAGCCCAAATCCGCGGGCTCGAAGCCCCCGCGGATGAAGTCCTCGTCGGTGGCCTGGCTGCAGAGTGGGCCGATGCAACAAACAGTGTGTTGGATCGAGTGTGGATCGTGGCCCTGTGGCTTGCTATCGCCACCTTGGTGATCCTGTTCCTCTTTACCGGCAGCGTGCTCATTCCGATCAAAGCAATTGCGCTCAATGTGCTCAGTCTCGCGGCCACCCTCGGTGCACTCGTATGGGTGTTCCAAGGGGGCCACCTCACTTGGCTCACCGGCGAATACACAGCGACCGGCACGATCGATGTCTCAACCCTGGCATTAATCGCGGTGATCGCATTCGCGCTTTCGATGGACTACGAAGTGTTCATGCTCTCCCGCATCAAGGAAGAGCATGACGCCGGCAAGAGCACCACCGATGCTGTTGCCCTTGGCCTGCAGCGCACCGGACGCATCGTGACTGCGGCAGCACTTCTCATTGCAATTGTCTTCGCATCATTCCTTAGCAGCGGTGCGACGAACATTAAACAGCTTGGCTTTGGAGTCACCATTGCGATCTTGCTTGACGCCACGGTTGTACGCGCGTTACTCGTGCCGTCCTTCATGCGAATTGCTGGACGTGCTAACTGGTGGGCGCCGGCGTGGCTTCGACGCACACACGAGCGCGTCGGTTTGCACGAAGGTTGAGCAGACCAGAAACGCAGGCGTAACCGCCTGCATTCCTCAATGTCTGGCAACTTCGACGTCAGGGTGCGTGCAACCCGCTTTAGCCCTAAACCTTTACGCCTCCGTGGCACCTAAAGGGATCACGCGAGATTTAGGCAAAGACTCTTCTCGGAATTGATGTCATGAAACAAGATGCAGTGACTGAACCACATTTGCTTTTTACAGAGCAGAAGTGGTCCCAAGGTGCCGGGAAGCCCTCGTTAACGCTGGAAAGATTCATTAGGTACTACGCGGCAAAAAATTTCCGTCAATCATGAATGGGGTTGTGATGGCGGCGTAAGTCGCTTCAGCTGCTCCTGCAACGCTGCCACCATGGTTTTAAGTTCATTGAGTTCATCCAAGACCTCGGTCGCCGGATCCGGTTTATTCTGTTTGACCAAAGTGGCGGCCAAACTTGCTGACACAACACCCAACAGGCTTATGCCAACGAGCATGATGAGAACTGCCTGAGCTCTACCAGGCCAAGTCACTGGAACGAAGTCGCCGTAGCCAACAGTCGTGAGGGTTTCAAAAGCCCACCACAGTGCATCGGGCAGAGTCTCAATCTCGGCACCGGAAGCGCCCCGCTCAGACGTGAGCACGGACAGGGATCCAACCCATAAAATGATGACGGTTCCAAGAACGGCAGTTGCAACAGCACCTCCCGAGAAAAATCCTCTT
>CAMCYV010000187.1 GCA_945885645.1 Bifidobacterium breve
AGCCAGAAAACGTTTGCGGAGAGCACGCCCCACATAGCTGCCACGAAGGCGGCGGCAATTAACCCACCGAGTTCATCGGGGTTGGAAAGGTTACCGAGGACGGTGACCAGACCCAGAATTGTGCCGATAATGCCGATGGTGGGGGCGTAGCCACCCATGTCGGCGAAGAGTTTTGCCTGGCGTCCGCCGTAAACCGTTTCACTATGCAGTTCAGCCTCGAGGATGCGTCCAAGGTCGCCGGGGTCGGTGCCGTCGATCGCTAATTCCAGTCCACGACGCAGCAGGGGGTCTTCAATCTCGGCTACCGTGGCTTCTAAGGAGAGCAATCCGTCACGCCTCGCGATATTGGCACATTCCACGAGGGTTTCCAACAAACTTTCGTACTTAGGTGTCGCGGAAACGAGCGCTTTACCGGCAGCTTTAATAGATGACACGAATAATTTGCCCGACATTCCGGCAGCGCCTACGGCGAATGTGCCACCGAAAACCAGAATTAATGGGGCAAGCAGCAGAATGGACGTGGGTGATCCGCCCTCAAGGATGAGCACCACCATAACGATGATGAAGGCGAGAACTACGCCAATAAGAGTTATTGGATCCACAATTATCCCCGCGGATTCATTGAAATGACGTTATGACCTTTAGGGCCAGAAGGATTATCGACAGCTTCAGCCACGTCTTGGGCGATCGCTAGGACGGTGGCACGGTCCAATCGAATTGAGTCAATGATGTCGTCGAGTCGCTCAGACACCATTATGTGTTTGCCGTCCACGAGGGTCAGCACGGTGTCCGGTGACTCCTCGATCCGCTCGATCAGATCAGAATTCAACGCGAACTGCTCGCCATTGAGTCTCGTTAACTTAATCACGGTGCCTGCTCCTTCCATGGGCTATATGGCTTCCATCAGTGTAATCGGCATAAATAGTTGCCACTTAAGGTGTGATGGGTAAGAAGCACCCCAATAGTTAAGAAAATGGTCCGAAAATTCCGTTTGGGTAGGCACCCAGGGCACCTACCCGAACGGAATCTCAGGTTAACGCTTGATGCTCATGAGCTCCTGGAGCATTTCATCCGCTGCCGTCATGGTTCGCGAGTTAGCCGCGAAGCCGCGCTGGGCCACGATCAGGTTGGTGAACTCAGAGGCTAGGTCAACGTTGGACATTTCCAGGGTTCCACCCTGGATTGACCCACGTCCACCAACGGTTGCAGCACCAATGAGTGCTACACCCGAGTTAACGGTGGTCCGGTAACTGGTGTCGCCGACCTTCTCCAAGCCGTCAGGGTTATTGAAAGTGGCGATTGCCAGTTGCGCCAACGCCTGCTTCTTACCATTGCTGTAGATACCGATGAGTTGGCCATCACTTGTTGTGGTGAAGGTGGTGAGCGCACCAACGCCCGCACCATTTTGATCGGTGATACCCGATGAGCTCGGCGCCGAGTACTGGGTAAGTCCCGTGATATCCACCTCGAAGTTGGCGACCGGAACCCCTACGACGACGGGGGGACCAGCGGCTGCAGCGACGGCGGGCCGGTTCAGTACTGGGATGGGTGAGGCAGTGGTCAGGGCGCCAGTTCCGTCAAAAGCAAGTGCGATAGCAGCTCCGGCAACTCCATCGGGTGCCGTCAACTTAACGTTCCAAGCACCGTCTCCGGCGGCCTTGGTGAAGGTGGCCGTAGTCGCACTTTCTGCTCCCAGCACGTCATAAGTGATAATTGAACTCACCACGGTGTCACCAACAGCAGCATCTGCTGACAGGTTACCCGTGAATTTCATTGTTGTGCTCTCCACTGCCGGCAGCAACGTCGCTATCGGAAGGGTGACGTCTTCAGGAGCAGCGTTTGGGTTGATAGTGCCTACGGCGTCGGCCATGTAACCCTGAACGATGCTTCCGTCCGGTGAAACCAACTTGCCGTTTGCATCGAGAGTGAAAGAACCTGCACGCGTGAAAAGATTCTCTGTTCCGTTATTGGTGGTGAAGAATCCTGTGCCTTGAATCGCGAAGTCGGTGGAGACACCCGTTAGCTGGGAAGATCCCTGACCGAAGTTCGTTGACACACCGGCAAGTTGAACACCGAGTCCGATCTGGACTCCGTTCACGCCACCTCGTGCTACCGCATTGGCGCCACCGGCAACGGGCGCGCCTGGTGCCTTAACCGCTTGGGAGATCACTGACTCGAAGACAGCTGTCTGTGACTTGTAGCCAGATGAGTTGACGTTGGCGATGTTGTTACCTGTGACGTCCATCATTTGCTGATGGGCTCGCAGACCTGTGATTCCTGAGAATAGTGAGCGAAGCATTTTGTACCTCCGGTTGTCGTTGGGTTGAACCGTTCGGCTCAACCGCTTCTTTTTCAACGCCATCCGTGGCCTTGTAATCAAAGGTTTCGCATTCCTTAGCGGTACCTTTTTGTAACCTAATTTCTGTTATTCAGTTACTCAAACGCAGCAGGCGCATGCCCAGTGCGACTGTCAAAAAGTGTGTCCTCACCCCTCTTCCACAGCGGGGACAGTTGTTGCAGTGTTCCCCGAAGGAGAAGTAACGGTCGGGATCACGGTTGACGGGCTCGTAGCTGGCGCGCCGAATTGAGTGAGCCCCAAGTTCTGGAGCGCCCTAACTAATTCGGGCGCAAGATTGGCAGTGAGCGACGGCCCAAGATTATTCAACGCTTGCGCAATATCAGAATCACTTGGGCCACCAGTAACTCCGGTAACCGCGGATAGCTTGACCGACTTTCCATCGATCTTCAACGTCTGGCCATCATCGGAAAATGAAGTGGATTCGACAATGCCTTCAGATTTTGCACCGGTGGAACTCACGTAGGTGACCTGTTTGCCCACCAGTTGAGCGGCCTGTGTTTCCTGCTGGCTGCGAGCCACCTCCTCACCTTGGGTGACCATGGTTGTGAGTTTTTCCACCATGGTGAATTGGGCGGTTTGAGCCAAAAACTCGGCACCATCAGCGGGGTTGAGTGGATCCTGATATTTCAGCTGGGCAACCAAGAGCTTCAGAAAAGCATCACTGCCCAACTCTCCCGACGGATCCTTGGACTTTGCCGGCTTTTTTCCCATTAATTCGGCTATGGGTGTAGCGGTCGAGCTGACCGGAGTAGTTGTCATCGGATTTCCTTTTTCACTGGGGGTTGGCTGGGTTTAGACGCGAACATCGACGCGACCTCCCTGGGTTAGTCCAATGTTTGTCAGGGCATCAATGTCTGGCTCGGCAACTTCACCATTTAGTTGGTTTACCGAACGGTCAGAGTTTCTCGAGTCCACCACCTGAGCGCTGGATGGCTCCTGCTCATTGCCTAGGAAGGAAG
>CAMCYV010000188.1 GCA_945885645.1 Bifidobacterium breve
TGCGCCGATAACCGTCCAGCCATAGTTTTTCGCAAAATAGGCGTACGCGTCATGGTAGGTCAGCAGTTTCAAGTTGCCGGCAGGGACACTCTGCTGGTCGGCTGCAACAGCCTCGCCAAGTTCGGTGGCTTGCTGCTCAAAAGTGGCGAAATTGGCGGCGTAATCAGAAGCGCAATCTGGGTCGAGCTCACTGAGTTGGTCGCGAATCACCCCCGCGTATTTGATTGCATAACTAGGGTCAGTCCACAAATGTGGATTGGGCTTGCCTTCCTCTTTCGGGAAGGAAAAGTCGTAGATGTAGTCGGCCTCAGGGAGCACCAGCGTCCCGATCTCAACTATTTGAGTGGAGTCCTTTTTATTGGTCTGGGCCATGCCAATTGTTGGATCCTCGAGCTTGAGGCCATTAACCAGGATTAGATCCGCATTGCTGAGTAATTCGGCAATCTGAGGGGAGGGCTCAAACGTGTGGCTATTTGTGCCTTCGGGCACGATTCCTTCGATCCGCGCACAGTCCCCGGCTATTGAAGCGGCTATTGAGGTGATTGGGGAGACTGTTGTGGCGATCAGGGGGCGGGTGTCACTCTCACTGCCTGAATCGGTGCCCGAGCCTGATGAGCAGGCTGCCAAGGAAAGCATGAGGGCCGCGGCAAGGATTCCAGATCTGGTTGATGCCATGGTCATATCTTATTACAAATGTTAGTTGTTGCAAGTTATTTGCAATTGCAGAGTCAATGCGAATGTGTTCCCTCAAGCACTCATCGGGCATAAAGCCGGATAATTTTGTCATCCGATGGCCGAGGCTCCCCCCTCCCATCCGTATTGCTGGTGATCACCCATAGCGAGCCATCAGGGGCCACACCAATTGAACGCAAGCGCCCCGCATCGCCTATATCCCACGACTTAGCTTTCCGGGCCGTATCCCCTTTGATCGGGACCTGCCAGAGTCGTTCCCCGCGCAGGCTAGCCACATAAGCAACATCATTTTTAATTGCTATTCCGCTGGGTGAGGCGGTTGAGGTGGGTGACCACACGGTCTTTGGATTAATAAAGCGTGAATCTTGGCCGCGCCCTTCAACCTTTGGCCACCCGTAGTTTCCACCCGGAACCAATAGGTTCAATTCATCTGCATCGCGTTCACCGAACTCGCTGGCCCACACGCGACCCTTGCTATCCAGGGCAAGACCCTGCACGTTGCGGTGTCCCGAAGTGAATACGGGCGAACCTGCTGAGGGGTTGCCCGCCGCTGGGCGACCATTGAAATCCACCCGCAGCACCTTGCCGGCGAGTGAAGTGCGGTCCTGTGCAAGTTGTGGGTCTCCGGCATCACCGGTTGCTATGTAGAGCGTTTCATCTGCTCCAACCAGTAAGCGCCCGCCATTGTGATACGTCTGCTTAGGAATTCCGGTAAAAATAGTTTTCTGTGCGCCTAAACGTTTCCCGCCATCGAGTAGGGGTATTCGCACTACCCGGTTATCTGTGTCTGAAGTGAGGTAGGCGAAAAGAACCGGTGTGCTGCTTCCTTTTGGGGTAGCCACCGCAATTCCCAGAAGGCCACCTTCACCTTCGGGAACAACACCATTAATACGCCCAACAGTTGAGATATTGGATCCCGCACGACCGCTTGGATCTATCCGTTTAATTGCTCCGGTATCTCGCTCACTCACTAATGCCGAACCATCGGGGAGAAAAGCCAGTCCCCACGGTGTTTCAAGTCCTGATGCCACTACCCGCTGCACGCTGAGGGTGGGGTAGGTCGCAGCACTCGCAACCGCCGGCGTTCCCAAAATCAGACCGAAAACAAGAACCAAGCAGATCCGGAACGTGATGACGATTCGAGGCGCGCGCATGACCCCATTATGGGCAGAATTCCCCCGAAGACGCATCTCGAGTATTCCGCAGCCGATGTTGCCTGACTCCTAAAGCCAGCAACTAGAGTGAGCGTCGTGGATGGGTACCAGCATGGATAGATACATCGTCACTTTGCGGTGCGTGGATGCCCCCGGTGTTATTCACGCCATGGCTTCGGCGCTCCTCAAGGCCCAAGGAAATATTTTGGAGCAAGCCCAATTCACCGATGAAGCAACGGGCAAATTCTCAATGCGCACTCGGTTTGAAACTCCTCTTTCACAACTTGAGGAAGTACGGTCATTACTCAACACCGAAGTAAGCAGATTTGATCCGATTATTACTCTTCGCCGCGAAGAGGAACGGCGTCGCGCATTAATCATGGTTTCCCAACAGGATCACTGTCTTGCAGACCTGCTCTACCGACATGCCAATGGTGAACTTCCCATTGACATTCCGGTTATCGTTTCTAATCATGAAAATTGCCGTGTACTCGCAGACCAGTACAACATTCCCTTTGCCTACATTCCGGTAACAGCTTCCAATAAATCCGATGCAGAACGTGAATTGATGGATTTAATCAATGAGAATTCGATCGACGTCGTGGTTCTCGCGCGCTACATGCAGATCCTTTCCAACGATTTCTGCTCAACCTTGGAAGGTCGAATCATCAATATTCACCACTCGTTCCTCCCAGGGTTTAAAGGTGCCCGCCCGTATCAGCAGGCTTATGACCGTGGCGTAAAACTCATTGGTGCAACAGCACATTTTGTAACCGAGGATCTAGATGAAGGCCCAATCATTGAACAAGACGTGCATCGCGTCCAGCACAACCACAACGCCATTGATCTAGCGGAAATTGGCCGCGACGTTGAGCGTCGCGTGCTAGCCCGAGCTGTACGTCTTTACTCCGAGGATCGGGTCCTCCTCGATGACCAGCGCACCGTAATCTTTGCCTGAAAGCGACTACGGCAGACTATGCACATGGAGACCACTGCGGGAGATTCAGAGCACCAGTGGACCCTTCTCACGAACCACGGACGCATCCTGTTGATCATCGCGCGGGATCAGGAGTTGAGAATCCGCGATGTTGCACTGGCTGCTGGGGTAACTGAGCGACGAGCACAGTCAATCATTGTTGATTTGGAGCAGGCCGGTTACATTAGTAAAAAGCGTGAAGGTCGTCGCAATGTATATTCGGTAAACCGCAAACGCCCATTTCGCCATCAAGCTGAATCCGGGCACAAAGTTGGCGAATTGATTGATCTTTTCGCCAATCCGATTGATTGACGGGCTAAGAATTAACCGGCATCGAAGAATCCTGCCGATTGCGGCGTTTCACTCGCACAACCCACAATGCTGCAAGGGCACCGATGCCGAGCAACATTACGAGTAATAACAGCATCAGCGATATTTTTGTTGAGGCTGCGCTGGCAATGGAGTCAGACGGTGAATCACTTGCACTTG
>CAMCYV010000189.1 GCA_945885645.1 Bifidobacterium breve
TAGCAGCGCATTCTCACGGTTCTTTGGTTAATAGTGAAAACTCGGATTGTCGCTTCCTTGGACTTGTTAACCAGTCCAAGGAAGTATCCCCGATTTCAAAGTGATTCAGGAATGGCAACACTTGAAACAGCACTGATGATCCCGGTTCTGTGCTTCATTACTTTTCTTTTTATTTCAGGGATCGCATTGGGTGTGCAAACCCTTTCCCTGAGTGATGCAACGCGAACCGCGGCGCGTGAACTAGCCCGTGGTACCAGTGAGGAATTAGTGCGCGAGGGTTTTCATCGCAGTGAGCCAGCAGCCCAATTGCAGATTATCTGGGATGCCGACACCGTCTCGGTATTGACGTTGAAGCCGGGTGAATTCGGGGTGAGCTTTTTGGGCTTTACCCCCATTGAAATCTCTCAAAGACACATTGCGCCACGGGAGTGGATCAATGCGCAATGACGAAGGGAGCGCGACCGTTTTTACTCTGGCGCTGGGATTCATGATCTGCTGCGCGGGGTTACTAGCGATGCTCTTTGTGCAACTGACCCTGGCGCGCGCAACCTTGGGGAGCTACGCGGATCTAGCGGCAATTGCAGCGGCGCAAACCAGCGGGGATCCTTGTGCTGCCGCAGCCTTGGTGAGTGCTCGTAATGGCGTTGAACTGTACGCGTGCGAAGTGATTGGTGATCAATCAATTGTGGAAGTGCGGATGCCAGCGCCAACCTTGCTGGCCCGATTTTCCACTGTTGAATTCCTTATGGTTTCAGCTCGAGCGGGCTACTCAGTAGTGTGAGAATTCTGATTGCCCCAGATTTACTCAGGGGCTCATTTCCGTTTCCGCATTTGGGTGATTGAATGCAACTAGGGCAACCGAAATCACACGGGCAGGCGCTCACGGCTTCACAGGTTGCCTTCATCCAGGCAAGGGCGTTATCAAAACCGAACTCGGCGATTCCCGCACCACCGGGCAATCCGTCATAAATGAAAATCGTGATTTCCCCGGTGTCCGGGTGCATGGGCGTTGACACACCACCGATATCCCAACGGTCGCAACTGGCAAAAAGAGGAAGCATGCCAATGCTAGCGTGCTCGGCCCCGTGAATCGCTCCGGCAATTGTCGCGTCTTCGACATTCGTGTCGATTAACGGGAAGGTCCACCACACGGCTTTGGTATTCAGAGATCTAACGGGTAGGTCAAGTAGGACCGTTCCCAAATTCTCGCCGGTGAAGTGCCTTCGAGCGAATGAAACAGTTTGCGAAGTAACTTCAACGTCACCGAAATGAATACGCAGGCTAGGTGTGATCTCCTGCGTCCTTTCCTCACCGACTATATGAATGTTGCTGATATCTCGGGCAAAGGTTGTGTAGTCCACGGAAGTCGCTTCCACCAAGGCAACTGCGGCATCAAGGTCAAGTTCGTGAACAACAAATGTTTCACCCTGGTGGGTGTAGACCGCGCCCTCATGAACACTCTGGTGTGATGCTGCGTGATCCACATAACCGCACAGCCTTCCCGTCCCGATCTCAACAACCCGAATGGTTTCACCACCAGTGCCTCGAAGGTCAGCAAGCGCACTTGCGGCCTGGGGTTGTGTCCAGAACCACCCGGTTGGTCGCTTTCTCAGAAGTCCCTGATCAACGAGTGTCTCAAGAACTCTGGGCGCATTCGCCGGGAAATACCGTTCGAGGTCCTCAGTTGTGAGAGGGAGTTCCTGCGCAGCAGCACACAGGTGCGGCGCCATAACGTATTCATTCGACGGATGTGAAATAGCTACCTCAACATCAGAGTCAAAAAAAGTTTCTGGGTGGTGGAGTACATAAGTGTCAAGGGGATCTTCGCGAGCAACAAAAATAGCGAGCGCTTCTTTGCCACTGCGACCAGCGCGACCAACCTGCTGCCATAAAGATGCCTTGGTCCCGGGCCAACCCGCTGTAATAACAATGTCTAGGCCGGTGATGTCAATCCCGAGTTCTAGTGCGTTGGTCGCTGCCATGGCGCGAATTTCCCCCGAGCGAAGATCTCGCTCAAGTTCACGGCGCTCATGTGCGAGGTACCCACCACGGTAAGCGCGAACCATATGTTCGATCTCATCCGAGTTAAAGTCTTGACTAAGCAGTTCTTTTGTCTGGGCTGACACGTATTCAACCCCCCGACGTGAACGAGCGAAGACAACAGCTTGATCGCCACTAGGAACGATTCGGGCGAGCAGGCGTGAACTTTCATCGAGTACACCGCGCCTGGTCTCCGTATTGAGGATTGTGGGGGGCTGCCAAAAAACAAAAGTGCGTTGGGGGACCGCAGCGGTGTTTTCCCGAAATGAAGTTGCGTCCCTTCCGGTGAGCATTTCCAGAGCAAGCGTGGGATTACCCGAAGTTGCTGAAGCGGCCAGAACAGTCGGAGTGGCACCATATTTGTGTGCGATTCGAAGCAATCGTCGAATGATCATCGAGACATGTGCACCGAAGACACCTTTATATGAGTGGGCTTCATCAATAATCACAAACTCTAAGTGTCGGAAAAAATGTGCCCAATATTTATGTCCTGGCAAAATAGAAAAATGGAGCATGTCGGGGTTGGTGAGTAAGTAGTTTGCATGCTTGCGCAACCACTGCCGATCCTCATGGGAAGTGTCACCGTCGTATACCCCCGCCCGAAGTCCCGGCAATGCCCATGAATCCAAGGTTTCAAGTTGATCGGCGGCAAGGGCTTTGGTGGGTGAAAGGTAAAGCACCGTGCCGTGAGCGAGAGCCGAAGTGAGCGCGGGAGCATTAAAAGCGATCGTTTTTCCCGTTGCCGTCCCCGTTGCAAGAATTGAATCGATTCCTTCATGGGCGCTCTGCGCAAAATCAACCTGGTGTCTCCACAGCGAGTAAAGACCCTCGCGCTCCAATGAACTTCGAAAATCAGGGGAAATCCACTCCGGCCAAGGAGCGGTTATGCCGGGACTCTCGGGGATCACCCGCAGGTGCACGATCTCTTCACCCGTGTCCATGAGGGAGTGGGGATCCAGCAGCATGGGAACATCTTGCCTTGAGCAGACGACACCGCCTTCTTCTGCCAAGGTGGGGGAATGGAATTCGTCACGGGTATGGGGATTGGCGAATCGGGGGTCGGCGTGAACCTGGTTAGCTGCTCGGGAAACCTAGACCTGGAAACGGTCGACGAGTTCAAGCATCAGGTTCTCCCATTTCTGGTCGTCGGCGCTCCAACACTGATAATCGACCTCACGGAAGTCGGTTTTATGGACTCAACCGGGCTGGGTGGCCTGATCACAGCCCTCAAACGTGCCCGTCAAGCCGAT
>CAMCYV010000190.1 GCA_945885645.1 Bifidobacterium breve
TTTGGGCAGTTGCCACCAGATGCAATGAAGGGGTTTAGCCCGCAACAGTTTGGTCAGTTACCACCGGACGCGATGAAGGGATTCAAAGCGGACCAAATGGGCGCGTTGCCGCCGGAGGCATTCGCCGGGATGAAAGCAACTCAGATGGGTGCGATGCCACCTGGTGCTTTCAGCGGGATGGGGCCGGAGCAGTTGGGTGCGATGTCACCTGGTGCTTTCAAGGGAATGGACCCCAAACAGTTTGGTCAGTTGCCACCAGATGCAATGAAGGGGTTTAGCCCGCAACAGTTTGGTCAGTTACCACCGGACGCGATGAAGGGATTCAAAGCGGACCAAATGGGCGCGATGTCACCTGAGGCTTTTGCCGGAATGAAGGCAGCTCAGATGGATGCGATGCCACCAGGGGCCATGAACGGCATGACACCGGAGCAGTTGGCGTCAATCTTGCCCGCCGCATTCAAGGCCATGGATCCCAAGCAACTTGGTGCGTTGCCACCAGCCGCGGTGGGGGCCATGGAACCGGATCAAATAGGTCAACTACCGCCTGCAGCAATTGGTGGATTGAAAGCGCCACAGATTGAACAGATGCCAACTGAGACCTTTGGCGCCATGAAGACAACCCAACTGAGGGCTTTAAAACCTGGGGCGGCTCCGGGTTGTACTGATGAACAATTGGCGGATTTGACGCCGACCGAGGCTAAGGCTTTATCACCAGCTTTCATTAAGGCCTTGGATGCTGAGCAGAAGCAGGCTTTGGCCTCCTAATGTAGGAAGTTAATTATCTGCCAAGTGGCCTCGAGCATCATGGATGTTCGAGGCCACTGCTTTTCTTGGATTCACAGTTGGGCTAAGCCATGAGGGCATCGAATACTTCGGCCAGCCCGGTCGCAGACTTCATGGGCGAACTACTTAGCCGGAGCCAACAACTCAACCAGCAGGTTCTCGACGCGTTGACGAATCTCTTCTCGTACTGGTCGAACGTCGTCAATACTGAACCCTGCAGGGTCAGTGATCTGCCAGTCCTCATACCGCTTGCCAGGGAAAATTGGGCAGGCGTCGCCACACCCCATGGTGATAACCACGTCAGCGGCACGAACGATCTCGTCGGTCCAAGGCTTAGGAAATTCACGCGAGATATCGATCCCGATTTCACCCATTGCAGCAACTGCTGCTGGGTTGACCGCGTTGCCTGGTTCGGAACCGCCCGACAAGCCAATAGCTGTGTCCCCTGCGAGTTCTCGGAAGAAACCAAGGGCCATCTGAGAGCGGCCAGCATTGTGAGTGCACAGGAACAAAACGACTGGGCGCTCATCAGTGCTCTTGCCTTCGACTTTAGCCAGTGCAGTCAATCGCTCGCGTGCGAACCGTTCCGCGAACATCGGCAAGTAGGTGTCATTGGTTATCCGACCACCGAACTCGTCATAGGAAGAAATCAGGAATCGCTCGATCGTCTCGGCGTTGTACATGCCGTCGAAGTCTCTTTGTAGAAGGAGTGAGGATGAGCGCAAGGTGCTGACATGCAGCTCGGGGATGTTGTCGTGGAAATGCGTAGTGTTCATCATTGTGCCTTTCTTGAGTGTTTGTTTTGGTGGAAGGAAGTTCGCGATGCTAAGTGAGTGACACGCCCACGCAATTCGTCTACAGCAGTATTAAATGCCGTGTCGGTGCCAACGGCGGCTGGGTCAGGAATAGACCAATGGATGCGGTGGTTATTCATCTCGCCAAGCTCTTCATTCACCGAGTCACATACCGAGACGACCACGTCATCTGGGCGAACAACATCTTCAATTCGCCGCGGAGTACGCACACGAATGTCGAGTCCGTGACGGTCGGCTGCCTTTCGCGCACGAGGGTTGATTTGCTGCGCAGGGTGGGTACCCGCGGAAGCACTGGGAACATCGCTCGACTCACGCCACAAAGCTTCGGCAAGCACAGATCGGGCGGAGTTGTGCGTGCAAACAAAAACCACACGTGGTGCAGAAATCTTGGCGGCCTCAGGTAGTACTCCATCCATCGCACCATCTATCGCTTGCAAATAAGTACGACGACGATCACTCTGGGAATGCACACGCTGCACAAGTCCTGCAGCAAGGAGAACTTTGATGTGGTGAGCCAGCAGGTTGCCTGGAACATTGAGCAGTTCAGACATGGCGTCCGGAGAAAGATCCTGAACGCCCAGCAACTCCATAATTCCCAGCCGGGTCGGGTCTCCTAACGCAGCCAGAACTCGAGCCCGCTGCTCGCGCGTGCCTGAGGCTCCTATATTCTTTAGGTCAGTATTCATTGACTCAATAATTACTGATATAAGTTGCGGTGTCAAGGGCACCACCAGTTATTGAGGAGGGTTACGATGAATCACATGTTGGTGAGACGTGCAGCGGCCGAATTTCTTGGCACCGGCGTTCTTGTTGCAACAGTTGTTGGTTCGGGAATCATGGGGACACTGCTTAGTGACAACCTCGCCGTCACTTTGCTCATTAATGCTCTGGCAACAGTTGCCGTACTTGCGGTTCTGATCTGGGCTTTCGGGCCAATCTCCGGCGCACACTTCAATCCCGTGGTTTCCGGTGTTGAAATGGTGCGGCGTGAAATGCCAATACTCGAGGGCGTCATTTACATTGTGGCTCAGGTGATCGGCGCATGTGCAGGAGCAATTCTGGCAAACCTGATGTTCGCCTTGCCCGCAGTGAATACATCTACTAATGAACGCACTGGTAGTAATATTTGGCTTGGTGAGATTGTGGCCACAGCAGGGCTGTTGCTGGTCATCGGCGCTCTCACCCGCACTGGTCGCGGCAACTTAGGTCCAGCGCTCGTACCGGCGTGGATCGGTGCGGCTTACTTCTTCACCTCTTCAACATCTTTCGCTAACCCTGCAGTCACGGTCGGGCGATCGCTCACAGATACCTTCTCTGGAATAGCACCATCATCGGTACCCTTGTTTATTGTCTTTCAGATAGTGGGCGCAGCAGTTGGCGCACTGCTCACCGAGTATTTCTATCCACGCCGCGGAGTTGCCCCAGAACCTCTGGATCTGCCCGAGCCAATCCATAAAGGTCCACACGATTAATTAGTTGCATCTATTAGTTTGTTGTACCCACCCGAGAGTGAGAATGAGCCGTGACCAATTTGCCTACCGTCTTGTTCGTCTGCGTCCACAACGCTGGTCGTTCCCAGATGGCTGCCGCTTATCTCCAGCACCTTGCCGGTGAGCGCATCGAAGTGCTTTCCGCTGGATCAGCTCCGGCAAATGAAGTAAACCCCGCGGCAATTGCAGCAATGCT
>CAMCYV010000191.1 GCA_945885645.1 Bifidobacterium breve
TTGAGATTCCTCCTACGTGATCAGCTTGGTGGCTGGCGTTATTTGAAGGACGAAAATGGCGAGTCGGTGGGCTTTGATACACCTGACAAACTTGATGCTGCGGCAGCCAAGTTAGTTACCGTGCATGAGCGCACAATCGGTCGCCCTGAAAAGGTGACTCGTGGTCTGCGGGAAATTGCTGCGACGGGTTGTGACCACATCATCTTTGGCACCCGATTCGATTCACTCCCACGAGAGAAGTACCTGCGATCACTAGAACTGCTCGCCACCGAAGTTATCCCGAATATCTGACCTTAAATTTGTTGATAGGAGAAAATTATGCGATTCGGACTGGGACCCATGACCATGGAATCCGTTCAGGGCTGGCGCTGTTCTGGTTGCCGCAAGCCCGAGGGAGGGTGCTGCGGACGTAAGCAGGTTGATATCTATGAGGAAGTCTTGGAGCATGCCGTTACCGCTGAGTGGTGGGGCTTTGATTCCGTCTGGGTAGATGAGCGGCACTTCACGCCTGACTCATTTAATTCATCAGCATCAGTTGTTGCAGCAGGACTGTCCCAGCGCACCGAGTTTGTGCGCATCGGCATGATGCCAGTGCTTGGTTTAGTGAACTCCATTTACGTTGCCGAAGAAGTCGCCTGCATTGACAACATCAACGCAGGAAGGACGATCGTCGCAGGCCAGGTGCCAAATGATGAAACCGTTCGCGGATGGGCTGGTTCGGGCGCTTCAAATTCAGTGGAGCGAATCATCGACGATATCGCTGTCATGAGAAAGTCATGGGGGCCTAACCCATTTTCTCATCACACAGAGTTTCACAACATCCCGATGGAAAATGAAATTCACATTGAAGCAAGAGGTATCGATCGGATTTCGGTTCAACCCAAGCCCGCTCAGTTGGAAATGCCACTCTGGATGACCGGTGGGGCTGATGCAGCGGAAGTTGCGCGCCGTGCAAGCCTGCCATTTATGGCACCGGCACATTTGTCCGTTGAGCAATTGCGTCCGCTGTATGAAGGACTAAACCCAACATTTGAGCACATAGTGCCGCTCATCCGCGATGTATTCATTGCACCGACGACGGAAGAAGCTCAACGATTAGCAGGTGGCGCGATCCGCGATCTGTACAACGCACAAATGCGAGCAGGTTTAGATCTCACTCCCGCCGACTTTGACAAATTGGTCATGGACACGATCATCATTGGTGATCCAGATGAGTGCATTAAGCGTTTGTATGTCTATGAGCGCGAGTTGGGCGTGAATTACACCGTGGCGCGCTTGGTCTATCACAATATGCACCCGGGTGATTCGGCTCGTGCTATTCAGCTATTTGGTCAAGGGGTAGTACCAGAGTTCCGGATGTACGACCTCCCTGAACAAATCCGTAAGGTCGTGTGACATGGCGAACACCTTTGATGAAATAGAAGTCCTACCGTGGTCAGAAGTAACAGATATTCACGAAGAACTGTTCCAAAAGCAATTGGACTACGTTCTCGGAAATTCAGAGTTCTACCGGCGCAAGTACGCTGGAGTTGCGCGGTCGTCGATAACTTCGCTGGCTGACATCTCCGAGTTACCATTTACAACGAAAGACGATATTCGTGAGAGCCTGTTAGCCCTACCTCCACTCGGACTTCATGTTGCGGCCCCTCTCGATGAAATCGTTCAGATTCAATCATCCTCGGGCACAACAGGAATGCCAACATTTGTTGCTGCCACGAGTCAAGACATTGAGACATGGAATTCAATGGGTGCACGAGTTTTTTATGCAAATGGCTTCCGCCCGCGCGACTGGGTCATGCATGCGTACGCCATGGGCCGCGGTTTTGTTGGCGGCCTTGTCAACATCGAACATCTACAACATCTTGGGTGTTGCGTAATCCCACTGGGTGCTGAGTCAGGAACCGAGCGGTTGCTTCAAGCAATTGATCACTTGAAGCCGGTTGCCATGTGTGCAACTCCATCAATGGTTAATCACCTCGGCAGTGTGGCCCAAGATGTACTGGGCAAAAGCGCTACGGAACTTTCGATTCGGAAAATTTCGGTCGGAGGCGAGCCTGGCGGCGGTGTCCCCGCTATCCGTCAGAAGATGGAAGAGCTGTGGAACGCTGATGTCCGCGACATGATGGGCGGCGCTGATTTTGGAAGCACCTATTGGGCCGAGTGTGATGTCAAAGATGGCATGCACGTGTGCAGCCAGGGTGCGTTACACGTCGAGTTGATTGACCCTGACACTTTGGAGTCACTACCGATAGTTGAAGGCACCACGGGTGAGTTGGTTTACACCACACTTCGTCGACAGGCAACCCCATTGATTCGTTATCGCATGGGTGACATTGTCACGGTTTCTGATATGAACTGCAGCTGCGGTCGGACCGGCTATCGGATTAAAACACACGGTCGGGCTGATGACATGCTCATTGTCCGTGGGGTGAACGTCTTTCCTGCAGCGATCAAGGACGTAGTAGTTCAATTGGCCCCAGATACAACGGGGTACCTCAAAATTGACCTGGACTTCGATGGCCACAGCACATATGAGCCACTGAAAATGCGCGTTGAGCAAAGTGCGAATTCAACAATGGACTCGGCAGCGCTCACGCAGCGGATAGAAGATGAAATAAGAAATAAGCTCACCGTTCGGGTAATCGTCACGATTGTTCCTGAAGGAGCAATTGAGCGGCCGGGTGCACAAAAGGAAAAACTACTCGAAAGAAGTTAAGGTTTCCTAGCGCGTCCCTCGGCTCAGCCCGTCCAGCACGTTGGGCGCTGCAGGCCGGTTTTTAGCGAGTAGTGTCTCCGAACATCAGTCGTACCACGTCATCGTTGAGATTGCTAACAGCGCCTGCGTCGGTAATGGTCTTGGCCACCGACGGGCTTCGCTGTCCCATCAAAGTGGCCTGCCCGTCTTCTACGAGTGAATACGCTGCGTGCTCCGCAAAGACGCTCATCTGCCGAACAAACTTACCCATACCGGCGGTTGCTTTGGCGTACTCTGGCGACTTTAAAAACAGCCCCAGCTCTAGGCGCGTTGCGAAGGCGATTTCAACCGCAGCGTGTAGTTGCCTCTCTTTGCTGGGTTCGTGGAAGACGTTAGGCGCTGGCGGCGCAGGCTTGGTGTATTCATCTAACTGGTGCATGCGGAATTTAATGACTAGTTCGCTTGCCGCCACGTTTGGTGCAAATGTTTCGGTCAGGAATGACCGGAAGTCCTCCAGGGAGGTATCCCAACGACGCTTGAGGAGCAGGTGGTAGCGGGCGACACCGACAAAACCATT
>CAMCYV010000192.1 GCA_945885645.1 Bifidobacterium breve
CTGATCAATTCCTGACTAATCTAAGGAAATGGCCACTGAGCGAGCACCCGGATATTTAGACGCAATTGCCGGTGTTCCCCTCACCCCCGCAACCCTCACCGCTTGGCAATCGGCCGCCTCCAAAGCTTGGTCTGACCCGGCCCGGATGCACCATGCTGGCCGGGCATCAGGCTTACTCCTTGATTCGGCTCGCGCCAGCATCGCCAAATTTTTGGGGGTTTCCCCCGAAAATGTCTTTTTCGCTGGTTCCGGGCCAGATGCGCTTAGGGCCACAATTGGTGGAATATTCGCAGTTCGATCGGGTATTTCACCACGAATCCTGGTCGGGAGCGTTGAATCCATGGCTGTTTTGGGTGCCGCTGGCTCATTGCCCGGCGCCGAGGTGGTCTCCCTCGGCTTAGACCCAGCGGAGATGACCGGCGCCTTGGACCTTGCCGATCTACATTCCCAACTCCTTCACGGCGCTGCCATGGCCTGCATCCAGGTTGCCAATGCCGAAGTGGGTACCCGCCAACCATTCGCCCAGGCGCTCACCGCGTGCCGCGCAGCGGGGGTGCCTTTGGTGGCGGATAGCACCGCGGTGATCAGTCACGAACCGCTTCCCGCCGACTTTGACGTCCTTGTTGCCCCAGCCAAAGATTGGGGTGGCCCTCCTGGAGTTGCCCTTGTGGTTACCAGCCCGAGCCTTCGCTGGCGACCTGAAGAGGCGCCCGACCGCGGCTGGATTGGTGGATTTCCCGATATTCCCGCAGCGGTCGCCGCGGCTGTTGCCTTAGAGGAAGTAGCGCCGTTGTGGCAGGGCCAGGCGGACTCGAATCGGGTGATGATTGATCGAGTGCGTTTGGAATTGACGTCAATGAACCTGTTGTGCGCCGGGGATCCCACGGATCGCCTGCCCCATATTCTGACTTTCAGTATTAAAGGCGCTGCCGGTGGCGCACTCGTTACCGAATTGGACAAACGGGGAATTCAGGTTGCTAGTGGCTCCGCGTGTACCGCAGATACCCGAATGCCCTCACACGTTCTTGAAGCAATGGGGTTGCCGAATGATTCAAGTATTCGCATTTCGCTTCCACCAGATTGCAGTGAAAACACAATCGATCTGTTTCTTACGCAGTTACCCATCGCCCTCGCGCTAGTTACCGACTAACGAAAAGCACGGCTTACTGCTCAACACCATGCTTAATTCATTGAGGTAGTCAGTTCTGCTGATCTGGGTGACACCCAATGTTTTCAGGTGCTCTGTCTGCCATTGCACGTCAAATAGTCGCGTTCCGGGACACTCGTCAAGCTTTTGCACAATCGACACCAAGGCAACTTTTGACGCATCCCGCTCGCGATGAAACATCGATTCCCCAGCGAAGAGGCCACCAATCTCTATTCCGTAAAGCCCACCTACTAACTCCCCACCCGCATTCCACACTTCAACCGAATGAGCGAAACCTTTTCCATGTAAATACGTGTAAGTTTCTATGAATTCATCGGTAATCCAGTTTCCATCACTACCGTCGCGCCAACACGAACGCATGACCCGCTCAAAAGCCTGATCAAAAGTGACCGTGAAATTTCGCATTGACTTGTGAAGTGATCTCGACACCTTTAACTGATTCAAACGCAAGATTCCGCGGGGATCCGGTGACCACCAACCGAGTTCTTGCTCCCCCGTTTCAATGTCAACCCGCATTGGGAACAATCCCATTGTGTAAGCGCGCAATACGGTTACTGGATCCAACTCCGCTCCAATGCAGACCAAGTCTGAATCGGGTGGCGCTAGGCGCGGGTCGGTGAGTGACCACGGGCTTGGTGGGATCTTGCCGCTACCGGTTGAAATCGATTGCACCTTGTACAACTTAATTCAACTGAATTGATTCAGTGCGGATTAGGGCCGAATGCAGGAGATAAATCCTTCAACTTCGGCCGCCGCGTCATCTCCGTAGTTGACTGCCATACGTTCTAAGAAATGCTTCTGCGCCAGCTCGTACTCCTGGGTACCCACAGTTTCAATAACGTATGTTGCCAAAAGTGAACCGATTTGTGCTGAACGTTCATCGGTTAATCCCCATGCTTGGCCTGTGAGGAATCCTGCGCGGAAGGCGTCACCAACACCTGTGGGATCTGCTTTGCGTTCTTCTTCAGCGATCGCCACGTGAACGGGGGCTTCCCCGCGACGCTCAATGCGTGCACCCTTGGGTCCAAGGGTAGTAACGCGAACTTGAACGAGATCGGAGATATCCGAAGCTTGCCAACCGGTTTTCTGTTCAATAAGCGCCGACTCGTACTCATTGGTAAACAAATATGTGGCGCCTTCAATCAGTGGCTTTACTTCTTCGCCGCTCATCCGAGCAAGCTGCTGAGATGGGTCTGCTGCAAATGGATAGCCGCGGAAGCGGCATTCGTCCGTGTGACGTTGCATGGCTAATGGGTCGTTTGCGCCAATCAAAACTATGTCGGCACTGCCCACGGCGTCCACGATTGGCTTGAGTTCAATATTGCGAGCTTCGCTCATGGCACCCGCATAGAAAGTGGCGATCTGATTTTGCTCAGCATCCGTTGTGCACACAAATCGCGCGGTGTGTGCTGTTTCGGAAACATGCACGCCGCTGGTGTCCACACCGTGACGGTTGAGCCAGCTTTCGTAGTCGGCGAAGTCAGGACCGACCGCGCCCACGAGCACTGGTTTAAGCCCTAGGCACCCAATGCCGAAAGCAATATTGGGAGCGACTCCCCCGCGTCGAATCTCTAATTCGTCGACGAGGAAGGACAGGGACACCTTGTCGAGTTTTTCGGCAACGAGTGAATCAACGAAGTTGCCGGGAAAGGTCATTAAATGATCGGTTGCAATCGAACCGGTAATGAGGATAGCCACTTGCCAGAGCCTACCGACTCCTTACGACACTGGCCGACAAGCCTGCGAATTAGTTGAACGAATCTCCACACGCACACGAACCCGTGGCATTTGGATTATCGATTGTGAAGCCCTGCTTCTCAATCGTGTCGACAAAGTCAATGGTCGCCCCGCTGAGATAGGGAGCGCTCATGCGGTCGGTGACAACGTTTACTGCACCGAATTCTTTGACCACGTCGCCATCGAGGTTGCGGTCGTCGAAGAAGAGCTGGTAGCGAAGCCCGGAGCAACCGCCCGGCTGAACTGCTATGCGAAGCGCGAGGTCGTCGCGGCCTTCCGATTCAAGGAGGATTCTGACCTTGTCTGCGGCTGGACCGCTGAGTTGGATGCCGTCGGTGACGGGGGTTTCAACTGCAGTTTCAGT
>CAMCYV010000193.1 GCA_945885645.1 Bifidobacterium breve
ACCGGTACGGGCGCCGTAAAGCACGACAAGGTTACCGACACCCTTAGCGCTGGCCAGGTGAATATCTTCATGCTTCATCGAACCGACGCACAGTGCATTAACCAGCGGGTTTCCCGCGTAGCTTTCGTCAAAAACAAGTTCCCCACCGATATTTGGTAGACCTAGACAGTTTCCGTAACCACCAATACCGGCAACAACTCCGGGCAATACCCGCCGGGTGTCAGGGGCGTCTGCGGGACCAAAACGCAGGGGATCCATTACCGCAATTGGCCTGGCGCCCATCGAAATAATGTCTCGAACAATTCCGCCCACTCCTGTCGCAGCACCTTGATATGGCTCAACATAAGAAGGGTGATTGTGGCTCTCAACTTTGAATGTGACAGCCCAACCGGCGCCGATATCGACAACACCAGCATTTTCACCAATGCCAACGAGCAGTGCATCGGTCTTTGGGGCTTTGTCAGCAAACTGATGCAGGTGAACTTTGCTGGATTTGTATGAGCAATGCTCACTCCACATAACGGAGTATATGGCAAGTTCACTGCTAGTTGGTCGCCTACCCAGAATTTGCTTGATACTTTCGTACTCGTCTTGCTTAAGTCCAAGTTCCGCCCACGGCTGTGAAATGTCTGGGTTTTTTTCCGCGGTATCAACCGAATCGATCATGTGGCACCAACTAGTGATTTCAGAATGCTGGTAAAGAATGGGATTCCGTCAGTAGTCGGACCCGTTAACGCTTCAACGGCATGTTCGGGGTGTGGCATCAAGCCCACAACGTTTCCGGCTTTATTCGAAATCCCAGCGACATTGCGGTAACTACCATTGGGGTTGTTACCAACGTACGTGGCGACCACCCGGTTCTCCGAGAAAAGTTCATCCAATGTCGCTTCACTCGCAACATAGCCACCCTCACCATTTTTCAATGGGATAACAATCTGCTGCCCAGGCACAAAGTCACTTGTCCACAAAGTTTCGGTGCTTTCAATCTGCAGTTTCTGGTCGACACATATGAAATGCTGATGATCATTGCGGGTAAGGGCCCCTGGTAGTAAGTGGCTTTCACACAGAATTTGGAATCCATTACAGATTCCCAGAACTGGTAGTCCAACCTGTGCTTTTTCAATGATAAGTGACATCACGGGAGCGAACTTTGCGATCGCTCCGCATCGGAGATAGTCCCCGTAGGAAAAACCGCCGGGGAGAACAACAGCGTCAACGTCATGAAGATTGGCGTCACCATGCCACAGCGCTACTGGCGTTGCACCGGCTATCCGAATTGCGCGGGCTGCATCTGCGTCATCAAGTGACCCGGGGAAAGTAACGACCCCAATCCGTGCGCTCACTATTAATTCTCAACCGTCAGTGCGAAGTCTTCAATAACTGGATTACTCAGCAACTCGCCTGCGAGTTTCTCCATAAGTTCTGCGCGGTCACCTTCGAGTTCACCCTCCAAATCGATTATGAACTGCTTCCCCTGCCGAACGTCACTCACCCCAGTGAGCCCAAGTCGACCAAGTGCACCCTGAACGGCGCGACCCTGTGGGTCAAGAATTTCGGGTTTAAGTGCGACGTTTACTACAACGCGGGCCACTGGCTCTCCTGATTTCGCTTTGCTGATATCAATGGAAGTCCCAAAGCCTACCGGTGCGAAAATTCCCACGCACTCCACGCTGAGGAAACCATGTCCGTGAGATCACGCTTCGCGGTCCAATCCAAAACTTCCCCGCTGAGTTCAATGTCTGCGAAAGTCGCCGGCGGATCGCCGGGCCTGCGAGGGGCAACTTCGGGGGCAATATCACGCCCAATAACCGCCGAGATGGAGTTCATCACTTCGCGCACACTGACCCCACTTCCTCGGCCCACGTTGATGGCCCGATTCACGGGTCCTGCCTCGCACTTGCGCACCGCCGCTACATGAGCCCCTGCCAGATCAACCACGTGGATATAGTCGCGGATGCAGGTTCCGTCGGGAGTTGGGTAATCGGCTCCGAAAATCTTGGGGGAAACACCTTCCTCAAGGGCTGAAAACACCATGGGGATCAAGTTATTCACACTGTTGTCTCCCAGGTCATCAGCTCCGGCACCGGCAACGTTGAAGTAGCGCAGGGCCACCCAATTCAACCCGTTACTCGTTTCCAAATCCTTGGCCAACCACTCACCAATTACTTTAGTTTCCCCATAGGGCGACTCGGGATTAAGTGGTTCACTTTCCTTTACCGGATTTGACTGTGGGGTTCCATAGACGGCAGCAGAAGAGGAATAAACAAAATTCTTGATCCCGACATCAACCATCGCACCAAGAAGACTGTGTAAACCGGTTACATTTTCTTGGTAGTAGTACAACGGGACACCAACTGACTCACCGGCAGCCTTTTTCGCCGCAAGGTGAATCACGCCCGTCACCTTAAATTCACGCAGAGCAACTCTCAGAGCCTCACCGTCGGCTACGTCAGCGTCAACGACAGAGACCCCATGAGGGATACGTGAAAGCAATCCGGCCGAAAAGTTGTCAAAAACGACTGGCTGAATTCCTGCTAGTTGCAGCTCACGAACAACATGCGAGCCGATATAGCCCGCACCCCCGGTAATTAGCCACGTGGTCACTGAAAAGTCTCACCGGTAATGCGCTCATAAGCTTCAATGTATTTGGCGCGGGTTTTTTCGACAATTTCCTCTGGCAGGGGCGGCGGTGCTTCGCCTGAATTTTTGTCCCACCCTGATTCCGGTGAGGTCAACCAGTCACGCACGAATTGTTTATCAAATGAAGGTTGGGGGCCACCTGGATTCCACAAATTCTTTTCCCAATAACGAGACGAGTCAGGCGTCAGTGCTTCATCACCCAAAATTATTTGACCTTGATACTTACCACCAAGTGCTATCCCAAACTCAAATTTAGTGTCAGCTAAAATCAAACCTTTACGACTTACCCGGTCGGCCGCGTATTCATAAATGGCAGTTGACAGCCTCTTTAGTTCTTGAGCTTCTTCTTGACCAAGTTCAACGATGACGTCGTCATAGGTGATGTTCATGTCGTGTTCGCCAAGGGGTGCCTTTGTTGCTGGGGTAAATAGTGGTTTTGGTAGCAACGCACCATCTTTCAAACCGGGTGGTAAACCGTTACCTGAGATTTTTCGTGTTGCCAAATAATCGGAGTAACCACTGCCAGCGAGGTAACCGCGGACAATACACTCCACCGGAAACATTTCAAGTGGCTCGCAAACAACCGCGCGACCCGCAACTGACTTAGGCACTTTGGAAGTTGTC
>CAMCYV010000194.1 GCA_945885645.1 Bifidobacterium breve
ACGAAGTAATAGTCGTTTGGACGGTTCGGGTCAAATGCTCCATCTTCGACGCGTGCCATGACTGTGCCTGCTGCCCTAGCTGCAACATTTTGCGCCTTGCCATTTAACGTGTAGTCAATTGGCTTGAAATTCACGTTTTTCGCGACACCTTTGCCCACCGTAGTCCGGAAAAGATTGTCATTGGCGATACCGTCAACCGACATGACATAGAGCGAGCCATTGGTTAATCCTGCTTTATCTGTCCAATGCCCTTCAATTGTTTTAGTACCCGTATACATCCACAGTTGGCTGTCAGTTGCCGAACCATCTTCGTTCGCCATTACCACCGTTGACATGCCGCTATTGGGTGCGACGATTAGGTTCTCCCAGGCAGCAAGTCCGAGGCGAGGTAGTTGGACAAGATTGCCCGAGTTGTCCATTGCGAAGGCGCGCGATTCATCGCTGCCTTCTTCGCCGGTGAAGAATGCCGGACCGGTGTAGCCATAGGTGGTGACTTTGCCGTCCTTGTCGGTCGTCCGATAGGCCAGCTCACCTGGCTGCATCATGTTCGCTGAACAGAATCGGTTTAACGCTTTGGTGTGATTGGCGGCGCCATATTCATCCTTGGCCGCAGCGCCGGCAGGAGCCGTCGGCGTAGTTGTGCTGTACTCGCCGGTCGCGTAGTTGTACCAGCTAACTGAGTTCAGTACATTTCGAGCGGCGGTGACTGCGCCTTTTTTGGTGTCGTAGTTCAATGCGTAAATGGTTGACGCCGAGGCTGCGCCGTTAGCGTGTGAGAGTTTGGAAGCCACAGCGTTGGTGGCGGAAAACTCATGCCCGGTGAAGATGGTCAAGTTACCGTTTTTGTCCTTGAGTGCGCCCATGCCATCAGGCACGCCGGGCCAAATGACCCCGCCAAAGTTATCTCCTGAAGTGGCTAGGGCCTTAAGGCTTACTCCAGCGGCTACCGGCTCCATGTAGATAATCGTTGATTGGGCGCTCGCCGGAAGGGCAAGCGTTATTGCGGTGATGCCAACAAGACCAGCAATGACTGGTTTCGAGATGCGCATATGGTTTTCCTTTCAGTTTGGAAGGCTTCAGCAAACAGGTGGTGGGGAAATTCCATGGGTCTTAGAAATCCGAGGAGTCTTAAATCTTCATGAACAAACAATTTAGTTTCACAACATTCGTAACTTCCATCCCAATTTTCTCATCAGAATGTTTATAGTGTCTGTTCAGAGCGCGAGCATTTCGCTGATCTGAACCACCGGAATTGAGTCTGTGTAGTTTGGGATGTCGGCTTGTGTCTCGGTCCCATGGGCGAAGAGTGCCGCCATAAGACTGTCCATGTCGTCGAAGAAGAGCTCCGCGATGAACACCATATGTGGGTGTGCCTTCACCGCCATCGGAGATGCGAATTCAAGTAGTAGTCCAAATTGAAAGTCGTACCCGGGGTTAGCGGATACAGAACGGAGATGACAAACATGTGTTCCTCCTTCATAGGAATGCCGCGAGCCTGACCTGCCCCACGGGCTGTGAGCGTAGCCCTTCTGGGTAAACCTCGGTATTGAATTTTGAACAGGTCTGTGGTCTGGGTGTATTCGACTGTGAGTTACGCTTTGGGTTAATACCACGGGAGATCAGGGGTACAAGTTGTGAAGCCATCATCTCGTCGAGTGACCGCACTTGTGTCAGCAGCGGTAATTGCCAGCAGTCTTACAGCATGCGATTCGGATACGCCCGATACTTCAGATGCTCCGGATGCCTCCTCCTCAACACAGTTAAAAGGAAGCGCTGTCAAGGGTGCCTCCACTGCGTTAGAGAGCCTCATGGAGGCCGGCGCACCAGCAGGGATTGATTACCGATACACCGCCGAACACGTGTGGGCAAAGAAATTATCTGACGGGACAGTGGAATTTGGGCTAACCAACTTCGCCCAAGAAGCACTGGGTGACATTGTTTTTCTGGAATTACCACAAGTTGGTTCCACCTGTACACCTGATGAACCCTGTGGCCTCGTGGAGTCAACGAAAACAGTGACTGATATCTACTTACCCTTTAAGGGTACCGTCACGGAAACAAATACAGGATTGACCGGAAATCCAGAGAGAATCAATGGGGATCCTTATGGCTCCTGGTTGATTAGGCTCAGCCCTGATAATCCCGCCGCATTTGATTTGCTCAGCACAACTCCGAACTAGGGGACCGGGTCTGCCTTCAGCCCGTAGGTCAGAACAAGGGCGAAAGAATCCGCCAAGCCGGGCATTTGTACAGTTCTCCGCGGTGGCGTGTCCGAGCGGCCAAAGGAGCGCGCCTCGAAAGCGCGTGTGGGGGCAACCTCACCGTGGGTTCAAATCCCACCGCCACCGCCACATTTACATTCACACTCTTGGAGTGTGGACTAACCCTGACTCGGTGACTCTGAAACACCCGCAGATTCACTCGGTGACTCACTGGGGAGGGCATCGGGAATAGGACAGCCGGCAGGTGAGGCACTCGCTGATGGTTGCGCAAGTTGAGCAACTACCGCGGCGTCGTTGGCTAGGTCGACAAATTGTGTTCCGAGAACAACGTCAATTCGTTTTCCGGCACGGCCATCATTCACCAAGGTTGCCCCAGGGAAGTGATACGACATGAGTTCAGCACTTGCTTCACCCTTGGGTCCGTAACGAATCTCTCCCTGTCCTTCAATCACTACACCGAGTGGATCGTTCTCAACTTTAGCTATTGGGAAACCACGAACACTGAGAATCTTGGATAAATCTCCCGCAAGGCCCACCCGCTTGGTTGAGTTGTAGACATTGACGCTTACTCGGGAAGCCCGCGGCAACACCTCAGCCGGAGTAACCATGATCGTGGTGCAGCCGGGAACAGATGTCGGACTACTGGGTGACGCGCTTGCATCAGCGCCATCTGTTCCACCGGAGCCCTTAAGCAGTGTGGCAATGCCAAATCCAATACCAAAAAGGACCAGCATCGCGACCAGAATGAGCAGCACCGTTAGCCAGAGCGGACGCTGGGCGGGCCGGGTCTTGGGTCGGTTGATTCCACGTGTTGACATCACGTTCAGTTTAGCGTTTTTCGCGCAAAAATTCTTTTAGTAATTGAGATGATTCACTCTCCACAACACCGGGAATTACTTCAACCTGGTGATTCATCCGCGGGTCACGAACCAGGTCCCACCGAGATCCAACGGCTCCGTATTCCTCATTCCATGCGCCGATCACCAGCCGCGGTATTCGAGACATGGTGATCGCCCCGGCACACATCGGAC
>CAMCYV010000195.1 GCA_945885645.1 Bifidobacterium breve
TGGGATTGAATCTTGATGGTACTGGGGCTGCAGCCGATAAATCACCGGTGACAACTACGGGCGCTCAAAGCAGTAATGGTGAGCGGTCCGAGTTTGCGGACCTGACCTACTTCGCGGCAGGAAGTGCATCCCTTTCAGCAACTGCCAAAAAGAAACTGACCACCTTCGCATCGAAAGCGAAATCAACCGGATCAACAGTAACTGTGACAGCGTTCACTAGCACCGGGAAATACAAGGTCTCCCCGACCTTGGCAAAGCAACGCTCGGCAGCGATCACCAAGTTTTTGGCGACGCAACGGGTCACCGCTTCAACTGGCGTCTCAGTTGGCAACACACTCGTCCAGTCCAGAGCCGCTCTGATCTATGCGACTCCAGCGGGTAACAGTCTGAGTGTCGCTTCAGCCTCGAAGGCCACAACAGTTGACTCGTTGATCGTTCAATACAAAGTTAAAGTGAAACCGACTAGCAAAGTCCCGATTACGGGAACTGATCGAGTCACTTCAGTTAAGAAAACGGATCTCACTCTCGGGACCTACTTAGGCTTCCGCATGTACCAAGTTGATTTTGCCACGCCAGTCACGCTAGAGGTTGCTCAGCGAGTTGCTAGCGAAATGTCAAAGTCGGCAAAAGTTGATTTTGCCGAAATCGACGGCACAGTAACCACTAATTAAATAACTAGCAGTAACCATTCATCAACCGAATTCTCAATGTCCCGGGAGCCCGAGTTACGTCACAGCATCACGTTTAGGAGGGCCCCTGAACGACATAGAGCTGGTCACGGTACTGCTCAAGGAGTTCAGGGGTGACCCTCTGCATGACCAAGGGGGTACGAGTTTTGTCCTTGTCGATAACCCAGGCGAGTGGAGCTTTGGTTGCAGAAGCTCCTGAATAATCCACCAAAATCTCTCCCCCCGCCGGGACCGAAACACCGATCCCGACCCAGCCCGCTTCACCGGTGGTACGGGTACCAGCCACCTGCACGTTCCAGATGAGTGCCCCGGTAGCCGTGCTGCTGTAGCGCACCTGTTTCTTGGATCGATTCCAATCCTGATTTGCGTAGACCTCTTTAGGGAGTGCGACCGGGTGGCCGTTAACGTCGTAACTCGTGGTCCGCCCGTCATACAACTGCTGAACACGTGGGCTCGACGCCTTGGTCGACTGGAAGAGTGATTTGTCTCCGGCTACTGCGAAAATGGAAGCGCTATTCGAGCGGAGTTCGTCGAGCAGCAGATATTGGGATGCACCATTACTCAATGCGTATACCTCAAAAGACTGTGATCCCGAAAGCTGTCCCACTTGAATCGCGACGGTGAATTCCACGCCAGGATTCACAAAAATCACCGGAATGTTTTGCACCTCCTCGGTCGGCGGATTGAGGGTGCTGACGATGCGATAAAGGCTTGGAGCCAGCGGCTGACCCTCAAGGTCGAGCAAATCGATACCCACGACTCCGGCATTCACCTGAGATATCGAACTAAAAGCAAGCATCGTCCCCTGATCCTTTCCCCGGCAGACGGGACACGGCTGCTGACCGAGGAGATCATCGATCTCAACGAGGGAGATGGTGGACTCATTCGCCGTGCTCCAGGTGTACGAGGGCGAATTAGGGTCGGTCGCTGAGGTATAGACGAAGCTGTCAGTTGTCGTGTCGACGGTGACCGCGAGGGCCCGAAGCGGGAAGTTGTTGTCGTACACGGCGATGTCGTAAAGGCCGTTACCTCGATCCAAGACGGCGTAAGGCGTAATGCCATGTCCACCGACACCACCGTAAACAGTGAGAACGAAGGGAACGGTGCCACTGGGAAGCGTCTGAATAAGTGTCCGAACAAGTTGCGTTGGCGACTGGCCGGCTTCCGCATTGGTGAGGACATTCGGGTCCAGGTACTGGGTGGCGAACAGGCGGGTGATCGTCTGTGTTGCCGGATTACCCATCGGGTTGAGAGCATTGAGACCCAAGCCGGAAGCGCCAACCTGATTGGCAGGGATTTGTCCGTTGTACAGAGCTGCTGCTGCGGCGGCTATTCCGAAACAATGGCCGCCCAGCGCGCTTGACTCGACCATCTGGGCCAGGAGCTCAGCCCCGAGGATCAGATCGCAATTACCGGTTTTGGGATCAATGGACTTTGCATCACGACAGACACCATCACCGAGGGTCCGGCGCAGTGCGAGGGCATTGAGCGGTGCTGGACCAGCTGCCTCACCCTTTTGGAGTTGCTCCAATGTGACCCGTGCTGCCCCTCCGTACACCATGGCGTTCTCAACAAAAGACTCGCCTGATCCCCAGTTTGGTACCGGGAAACCATGAGGGTAGGGACGGAAACCTGAGTCGGCAATAACCGTTCCCTGCGGGATGCCCTCGTCAAAATTCCCGAAAAGTTGTTGATAAACACTCGGATCCACAACCCAGCCGCCCGGAGGATTTCCCCCAAAAGCCAGGTTGTTGTCGCTCGCATGTGCAGCAGGCAGGCCTACCGCAACCAAGGCGAAGACCGCCACCAAGATGGCGAGAATGGTTCGGGTGGCGAGAACGTTAGGGCGTGGCCGAATACTCATAGTTGGACTTTAACCACGTTGCGGGCCATCGAAGATGCGTTTACTTAAAAAATTGGTTGCCTCTGGACACCGTAATGGAGCACGGAATGCAGGCATGAATGCCAATTTCCCTCGCCAAAACCCGTTTTCTGTGTTCCCATAGAGCAATGGAATCAAAGGGGTCACCTGTCGGGCGACGCGTGATTCTTGGCATGTTGGGCCTTGGCGCCCTCGGTGTCGTATTCGGTCGACAATTGAATTCGGTAGTTAGTGACACTGTCGCTTCCACGCTACCCGGACTCGGGGCGGTTATTCCAGCCGCCGGCGGATTCCGAATCTATACGGTGACAAATGGGTACCCGGAAATGTCACAGGCGGACTACCGATTAACCGTTGGTGGCGCAGTTAGTTCACCACTTAACTTGAGTTTTGCCGATCTCGAATCACTCCCACAGACTTCAATGACAAAGGACTTCCAATGTGTAACGGGCTGGCGCGTTGACAACGTTCCCTGGTCGGGAGTTCTCATGAGCGACCTACTCGCCGTCGCGGGTGCTCGAACAAGTGCAACCGCGCTGGCCATTGATTCATTTGACGGCGCGTACACCGAATCGCTCACGATGGAGCAGGCAGTTCGCCCCGACGTTTTGATTGCCACCTCGATGTACGGCAAACCCGTAACTCGCGAACATGGTGGACC
>CAMCYV010000196.1 GCA_945885645.1 Bifidobacterium breve
ATACAGAAAATCAAACTCGCGTCGACGAAGCCTTCAATGAATCGAGCCCGACCAGCCGAACTTTCACCCCGTGAAAATTTAGTCTGAAACCATCCACCAATAGATTCAAGACGAGATTCAATGCGAAGAAATGAGCCAAGAATCCCGCCAATGATTAATGAGGCCAAAACGATGAGCAGCGTGGCAGAGCCGCCAACTTCATCTATCCAATCTTGGTCCCTCAGCGCGTAAATATTGAGCGCAGCAATGACAAAAACCAACATGCCGAGGGAGTCTGTTACAACAGCGCGGGTTCGTTCGGGAAGCCGGTGACCCAAACCAACACCGATGAGTGAGCCAATAACAATTGCGACAATGTTGATGATCGTGCCAAGGCCTACCACTGAGGAATCACGATTGAGAGGCTATCAAACTAGATATCGAACTTGTATCCCAATCCGCGAACGGTCTGAATATAACTCGGATATGCGGGATCGATTTCGATTTTTGCTCGTAAACGTTTGATGTGAACGTCAAGTGTTTTGGTGTCACCGACGTAATCTGCTCCCCAAACTCGATCGATGAGTTGGTTTCGAGTGAGTACTCTGCCCGAATTTCGTACCAGGAATTCCAAGAGGTCAAATTCCTTGAGAGGCATAGTGACATGCTCTCCGCGCACGGAGACAACATGTCGCTCAATGTCTATGCGTACCGATCCAGCTTCGATTGTTGGCGGCAGCAGTTCATCTTGTTCGCCGTTGCGACGCAAAACGGCGCGCACTCGTGCCAAAAGTTCGCGCGATGAAAAAGGTTTAGTCACATAGTCGTCAGCGCCAAGTTCCAGCCCAACAACTTTGTCCACTTCACCATCTTTTGCCGTCAGCATGATGATGGGAACTGTTGATTTGCCACGAATGATTCGGCACACTTCGGTGCCTGAAATTCCGGGGAGCATCAAGTCAAGGAGTACCAAATCTGGACCGTGCTTGTCGAACTCCGCAAGAGCAGCATTTCCATCTGTGGCAATAAAGACTTCGTAACCTTCACGGCGCAACATGAACGACAGTGCGTCTGAGAATGAGTCTTCGTCTTCAACAATAAGTACTCGTGTCACGAGACTTTACCCCTTACTACGGAAAGAGTATCGACCGTGAACTCATGTGAATCGCGTGAGCCGTCAAGCATTGGGTTGTAGGAAGGAATTCGCAGGGTAAATGTTGAACCTGTTCCCAATTCAGACCACACAACAACTTCACCTCCATGGTTTTGGCAAACGTGTTTCACGATTGCCAGCCCAAGTCCCGTTCCACCCGTACCGCGCGAGCGAGCAGGGTCAACCCGGTAGAAGCGTTCAAAAATTCGGTCCAAGTCATGTGAAGGAATTCCAATGCCGGCATCTTTAACCGAGATTTCCACTATGCCGTCAACCTCGCGGGCAGTCACCGACACCCGCGTGTTTTCAGCCGAGTAATTCACTGCATTTGTCAGCAAATTGCGCATGGCTGTCAGAAGTTGGCCGCGATCTCCCAAAAGCACAGACTCCTGGGGGTCGCCTCGGATAATCTCAATACCCATTCCACCAGCAAGAGTTTTGACCTCTTCGATCGCCCGATTGATCAATTGATCGGTCTCAACCAACTCCGCGCGGTTCATCGGATCATCACTTTGAAGCCGTGAAAGATCAATAACGTCTTGGATCAGGTTCCCTAGTCTCTTTGCCTCAGCTTGCATTTTTTCCGCGAAATGTTCGACCTGCTCTTTGTCGTCTGCCGAGGACAACACCGCCTCAGCAAGGAGTGAGAGTGCACCAACGGGAGTTTTCAATTCGTGGCTGACGTTGGCAACAAAATCACGTCGTACAGCATCGACTCGACGCTCTTCAGCCAAGTCATCAATTAGCACCAAGATGGCTCCCGAGTTGAGGGGCGCAACCCGAACCTTTACTTCGAGTAATTCACGACCCAACGGAGGGCGGCGAACGCGTAGCACCTGCTCACGAGCTGAACCGTCATCGGCGACCTGTGAAACAATTTCGGCAATATCGGGGACCGCGACCGAACTTCGGTTCACAATTCCTAAAGTGAGCGCCCGGGAACTGGCCCGCAGCACGGTGCCGTCAGGGGCCACCACGAGAGAAGCAGAGGAAATGATCGACAGAAGTCGCACAATTTCCTCTGAGACCGCGGGGTAGATCGCCGCCGAGCGAGGGGGACCATCCCCATGCTCACCTCGTTTTCTTAACGCCACGGCCCCTACCATACGGCCTCGCCAGAAAACTAGTTCCAAAAAGTGATCAGACGCGTGAAAGTTCCGCCAAGGTTTCACCAACTGAACCTGAAATTTACCTGTCGTTTGCTTGCCGGTCACTTACCGTGCTCGCGCTTCTCAACGGTGGGCGTAGGCTTAGGGTTCTGAGAGAAAGTGAGGCCAGTATGCGTCAGGCCTATGACGAGCAGGTTGAGTCGATAACTGCCGACCTAGTCGAAGTAACGCGTCTTGTCGGATCAGCGATGAACAGGGCAACCCAAGCGCTCCTGGATGCTGACCTTCACTTAGCTGAGGCCGTTATTGATTTTGATGCCAAAGTTGACATCTTGACATCTGGCATTGACGAAAGGTGCTTTGAACTTATTGCATTGCAACCCGACCCTGCCGACCTTCAGGTACTCTTGGGTGCAATGCGAATTTCCAGTTCCCTTGAACGGATGGGCGATCTCGCCGAGCACGTTGCCAAGCAGGCCCGAATGCGTCACCCGAGGGTTGCCGCGCCTCAAGCTGTTCGCGGAACATTCGCAGAGATGGGTGGTCTGGCTGAGGCCATTGTTTCAAAGACCGGATCAGTTATTGCCACAAAAGATGTCAGTCTTTGTGTTGATATAGCCCGCCACGATGAAGAGATGGATCGCCTCCACCGAGAACTTTTCACCATCGTTCTTTCACCCGCATGGAAGTACGGCGTTGAAGAAGCGATCGACGTGACTTTGCTTTCTCGCTTCTACGAGCGTTATGCGGATCATGCCGTTTCCGTGTCAAAACGCGTGGTAACCATCGTTACCGGCGAACCCTACGTCGCCGTTTCGCTCACGAATTAGGTTTTCATCAATGCGCGTTGCACAGCTCTCCATCCACACATCACCACTTGATCAGCCGGGTACCGGTGACGCGGGTGGCATGAATGTTTACATTGTGGAGACCGCAAAGCGCTTGGCTCAAAGCGGGATTGAAATTGACAT
>CAMCYV010000197.1 GCA_945885645.1 Bifidobacterium breve
GCATTTGATGACAGGGCGTCACTGGCAAAAACAGGTAAGGCGATTCTCTTGGGCAATAGGGTTTCGGATAGTCGATCACTACGGAGGGCTTTGCCCAAAATCGCCCTTTTTAAGCCATCTGCGATCGACACGATCCCCAAGCGTAGACCTGCCTCGTGTGGCCGAGACAACCGCAGGCGCCGACGTGTAGCGTACGGGTGTGCATATTGTGATTTTGGGTTGTGGCCGAGTTGGATCCCTGCTTGCGACGCGACTAGACGAGCAGGGGCATTCAGTGGCAATCATTGACCAAGATGCCACAGCATTTCGTAAACTCAGTCCGAGCTTCTCTGGAATCACCGTAAAGGGGATCGGATTTGACCGAGAAACATTAGAGTCAGCCGGAATCAACCGGGCACATGCATTCGCTGCGGTGAGTAGTGGCGACAACACAAATATTTTGGGCGCCCGAGTGGCCCGAGAAACATATGGTGTCAAGCACGTAATTGCGCGCATCTACGACCCGAAAAGGGCGGCGGTTTACCAGCGGCTGGGAATCCCAACGGTCGCGACCGTTTCATGGACTGCAACTCAAATCATGAAAGCCGTACTTCCTACAGGGGCAACCGAGGAATTCACTGATAGCACCGGCACCATGATTTTGGCGGAAGTCCCCCTGCACGAACGATGGCTTGGCCGCAATGCCAGTGAGTTAGAGGAGACCACAGGTGCTCGAATTGCATTCGTTACTCGCTATGGATCCACGATCCTACCAACCGACAGTTTGGTCATCCAGCAAGATGACGCCGTCCACCTACTTTTTCCACCCGCAGAACGCGAGCGAATTGAAGGCCTTGCGCTCTTCGGAGAGAAGGGAAATTCATGAGAGTCGCAATTGCAGGTGCTGGGAAGGTTGGGAGGGCGATCGCCCGCGAACTTATCCAAAATGGCCATCAGATTTTACTCATTGACCGCGATGCAGCTCAGGCCCGTCCAGGGGTAGTCGAGGGCGCCGAAGTTTTAATGGCCGATGCCTGCGAAGTTAGCGCTCTCGAAGAAGCTCGACTTTCTGAGTGCGATGTTGTTGTGGCCGCAACCGGCGAAGACAAAGTCAATTTGGTCGTGTCACTTTTGGCCAAGACTGAATTTGGTGTCCCACGCGTTGTTGCTCGGGTTAATCATCCAAAAAATGAGTGGATGTTTGATTCAACTTGGGGTGTTGACGTAGCGGTATCCACTCCGCGCATGCTGTCAGCACTGGTTGAAGAAGCTGTTTCCGTTGGGGACTTGGTCCGACTGTTCTCATTCCGGCAGGGTGAGGCGGATCTAGTAGAAATCACATTGGCCTCAGATTCCCCTGTTGCCGGGCAAAGAGTAGGTGCTCAAAGTTGGCCAGAGGACACAGCACTTGTTGCGATAGTCCGAGGGGACCGGGTAATCGCCCCGACCGCTGACGATCCCTTGGAAATAGGCGATGAACTGATTTTTGTTGCATCACCGCGCCAAGAGTCAGCGTTACAACAGATGCTGGGTCACGCCTGAGATTTGCCGGATTCCAGTTTGTTGTAGATCGGCTGCAAGATTCGATACGTGAAGTAGGCGGCTGCTAAGAACAACGGCCAACCCATAACCACCTTTAGCACACCGAGCGCACCAATTGCCCCGGCCAGAAAAATGGGAAGTTGCACTGCCAACCGTAAGAAAAACATGCCGGCCCAGATCCACGTTGCTGCAGCCGCGGCGCGGCTATACTCCGGAATGGTGCGCCACTTCATGCCTGTTCCACTGAAAATACCAAGGAATACACCCAACACTGGCCAACGCACCAAGATCGAAATCAAGAAGACAGTTCCATAGGCGGCGTTCGTGAGCAGACCAGGAAGAAAGAAGTTTTCGGCCTTTCCGGTCCATGCCGAAAAACCTGCTGCAATACCTACACCCACCAGCCCAGTGATTACCTGCTGAAGTGAGTCTTTGCGAATCATTCGATAAAGAGCAATTGCGATACCTACTGCCAGTGCCGACCAAAGGGCAATCTGCAGGTTATCGGGCTGAATCAAGTAGACAATAACAAAAACAAGTGTCGGCGCACCACTGTCAAAAAGACCACGCCACCCACCAATTGCTTTATCAAGCATTATTCGCTCGGCGCGAATGTCAGCAGGAGTCACGTGTTCACGTTCTGAATTCGGGCTTGGCTCCGAATCAGGATCAAGCTGTTCGGGATTAGTCATCTGGAGAGGGGTCTCAATTCATATCGTGGGTTGAAAATAACGGAACGATCGGCATTGCACGTTAGACGCCCACACACTTTCACGGTGCGACCTGCAACTATTCCGGGAATCATTCGACGCCCCATCCAAACAACGGTAACGGCTCCTGATCCATCGTAGAGCTCAATCTCAAGTACTGGGGATTTGCTCGATGGCGCAATACTGACACTTCGGATGCTGCCAACAACCTCAACCTGGGCGCCGGGTTGGCATTGACCGATTAATTGCGTTTGGATGTCATCCGAGGTGCTGAATTTATCTCTTAACTCTTGTGATTCAAGTTCTGCGGTGGACGCAGTGAATTTGCGGTACGCACGACTAATCGCATTCATCGGTACTAACGGGTTTCTGTGATTTCAGGTCCACGGACAAATGGATTCAGATTCGGTGTGTTCACCGGCAAAGCATTATCCGTGTTGGTATTGGCGGGCAAATTCATCACCAATGGGGCGCCCGGTGCCATTGCTGAGCTTCCACGAAACACCATCGCACTCTTAAGAATCTCCGTGAGTCGAGTGGCTGCCACTTGGTCCCTAGCTGCCTTACCCATAAACACGGCCCGCAAGAACCACCGAGGTCCGTCAACGCCCACGAATCGGGCCGGTTGTAGAGCCCCACCCTCACCCGCTGCCTGGACCTGAGCAACCACCTCTATTCCAAATTGCCCTTGGGCGGTTTCCACCAGCCCTCCAGAAGAGTTGATGGACGACTTCAAAGAATCAATAACCTCTGGCCACATGCCACCTGTTTTGCGTGACGCATACGGCTGAAGTTGCATCCCGCTTTCACCGTCTCGCAATGACAATTGCGTGATTCGACCTGATGCTTGATCTGCTTGCACTTGCACCTCAACGCCTTCGGGAACCTGGAGTCGAAGGGATCCAAAGTTCAACGTGCGAGCTGGATCGAGATCCTCACTCGGTACGTCCGGATCGGATTCATCCCACGG
>CAMCYV010000198.1 GCA_945885645.1 Bifidobacterium breve
GAATCTTGAATACCGGTTGCAACTTTTTTCCCCAATTCAACCCCCCATTGATCAAATGAATTAATGCCCCATATTGCTCCTTGTACAAAGGTGGAATGCTCGTAGAGCGAGATAAGCGCACCTAGTGAAAATGGAGTTAACTCTTGACAGAGCATCAGACTCACCGGGCGGTTCCCAGGCATCACTTTGTGCGCCGTCAAGTCCGTTGACAAGCCACTCTCAGACAATTGCTGTGCGCTGATCCCACGTGAAAGCACCGATGCCTGTGCGAATGCATTGGCAACTAGAACGTCCTGTTGCACGCCCAAATCGTGTTGCGCCCGGGCTATCACGATGATGTCACAGGCAACGATGCTCGTTCCCTGGTGTAGAAGTTGATAAAAACTGTGTTGCCCATTCGTTCCGGGTTCTCCCCAAAAGATTGCCCCCGTCTCGTACTCAACATTTTCTCCATTGGTGCGAACACTTTTTCCGTTACTTTCCATGGTGAGTTGTTGCAAGTATGCCGGAAAACGAGAAAGGTACTGCGAGTACGGAAGTACGGCAGTAGTCTCGATCTTGAGAAAGTTTCTATTCCAAACGGCAAGTGCGCCCATCTGCATGGCCACGTTTGTTTCCCAAGGCTCAGTCGCGAAGTTGCAATCAACTGTATGAAAGCCATTGAGCATTTCGCGGAATCGCTCCGGACCAATAGCGATCATGGTGCTCAAACCGATTGCTGAATCCATGGAATAGCGACCGCCAACCCAATCCCAGAAACCGAACATATTCGCTGGGTCAATCCCAAAGTCCTCGACAGATTTGGCATTAGTTGACAAAGCGACAAAATGTTGGGCAACAACTTCACTCTTGTCTTTTGATTGATACGCCGCAAGTACCCAATCTCGAGCCTGCTGTGCATTCAGCATTGTTTCGGTGGTGGTAAATGTTTTTGAGGCAATTATGAAAAGTGTGGCTTGGGGATCACACAACTTTAACGTTTCCGTTAGGTCAGTTGGGTCAACATTGGACACGAAATGAAATGCAATCGACCGATCTGTGAAGGCGCGTAGCGCTTGGTATGCCATAGCAGGCCCTAAATTTGAGCCACCAATGCCAATATTGACCACGGACGTTATTTGTTTACCCGAAAAGCCTTTCCAGGATCCATCTCGCACGTGTTCTGCGAGTATGGCCATTTCATCAAGAATTGCATGAACCTGCTCCACGACGTTAACGCCATCGACCTGCAACACTGATTCGCGAGGAAGTCGTAGCGCAGTGTGCAACACGGCCCGACCCTCTGTCGTGTTGATATGGACGCCGGCAAACATGTCATCGCGCGCCTGGGCAACATGACACTGATCAACAAGTGCTTTAAGGTCTTGCCATACCGTTGAATCAATCCGCTGCCGACTGAAATCAACCTCAACCCCTGCGACCGTGTTACGGAATTCACTTCTGTCGTGCTCGATCAATTCATGTATCGGAGCGATGACGGCGCTCTGGGCCTCAAGGGTTTTCCAAGCAGGGGTCGCGGTGGGATCGGTCACTCATCTAGTCTTGCATATGTTAGATCAGGCCTCGCGTTTCACGGATTTAAGGAGTTGTCGTGGTTGAACCATCAAAGAGCGTGCATATAGGCATGGTGGGCCTGGGTCGAATGGGTGCAAGCCTGAGTCGGCGCGCCGCAGCTGCAGGCCACAGCGTTGTTGGTTTTGATCGGAATTCCGCCCTCGTCGCACAACTGAATACCTATGGCATTCCTGGAGTCGATTCGCTACCGGAACTCGTTGAGGCGCTCCCGGCGCCCAGGACCGTGTGGGTCATGGTTCCTGCGGGTCAACCGACGCAGAACGTGATAGATGAACTCGCGACGTTACTCAAACCCGGTGACACGATTATCGACGGTGGTAACTCCTATTACCGTGACGACATTGCCCATTCCCATCAGCTTAATTCCAGTGGGATTTCCTTTATTGATGTTGGGACATCTGGTGGTGTCTGGGGGCTGGAACGTGGTTACTGTCTCATGATCGGCGGTGATGCCGAACAGGTTAAAGCTCTAGCTCCGCTATGGGATGCATTAGCGCCCGGAATTGAATCAGCTCTGCGCACAGATTCCTCTGCTCCCGAGAGCGCCGCCGAGCGCGGCTGGTTACATTGCGGGTCTAGTGGTGCTGGTCACTTTGTAAAGATGGTTCACAACGGTATCGAATACGCGCTAATGGCTGCCTATGCCGAAGGATTTAACATTCTCAAGCACGCCAATTCTGGTGCAGAGACTTCACGAGATTCACAGCACGACGCCGAAACTGCGCCATTATCCCAACCGGAATTTTATCAATACGACATTGATATCCCCGCGGTCGCCGAGGTTTGGCGTCGAGGTTCAGTAGTGAGTTCATGGCTCCTGGACCTCACCGCTGCAGCATTAGCTCAGAGTCCAGACCTCACCGAATTCTCCGGTCGTGTTTCTGACTCGGGAGAGGGTCGGTGGACATCAATCGCCGCGATCGAAGAAGGCGTTCCCGCACCGGTTTTAACGTCGGCGTTGTATTCCCGATTCGCTTCACAGGGCAAGGATCAGTTCGCAAACCAAATCCTTAGCGCCATGCGCAAGGGCTTTGGTGGACATGATGAGAAGGCAAATTAGAGATACACACCCAGCAGGCTCGCGCACATGTCCTTGACCAAACCAGGAGCATGAGGGTGAGAACCCCCAGTGTGCAGTGAGTCTCGGGCCCAGTTGTCAATGGCATCAAGTGCACTCGGAGTTTTCAAATCATCAGACATAACCTCGCGCACACGATCGAGAACAGGTTGAGCGTCGATGGCACGTTCTAGGCTCGTTGCTGCCCTCCACAGGTCAAGCCTGGATTCTGCCCCTTCTAACCCTTGTGGGGTCCAAGACCAGTCAGCGCGGTAATGGTGGGCCAACAGTGCCAACCTAATTGCAGCCGGGTCAATGCCTTCATTGCGCAAAGTTGAGACAAAAACCAAGTTCCCGCGCGATTTCGACATTTTGTGCCCTTGCCAAGAAACCATTCCGGAGTGGACATAGAACCTTGCGAATGGCTCAACACCGGTCAGGCTCTCTGCTTGTGCCGCACTCATTTCATGGTGCGGGAAGACGAGGTCAGATCCACCTCCCTGAACATCGATCTGATCTCCCAAATAGGTCAAAGCAAT
>CAMCYV010000199.1 GCA_945885645.1 Bifidobacterium breve
GCGGGATTTGCCATCGTGGCTCAATCAATCGTTACCGGTGAAGAAATCAATCGCAGTTGGCTTAATCCATGGGACTTCATTAAGAATCTGTTGCTCATCCAAGAGTGGGGTTCAGATCCCCAAAGGGGTTGGAACTTTGTTGCCTGGTCTCTTTCAATGGAATGGCTCGCCTACCTGCTTTTCCCACTCATGGCACTTGTGCTCTGGCGGATGCACAAGCACCTGCCCACTTGGGCGCTCGGTCTTTGCTGGTTGCTCACCCTTGCCCCGCTGGTGATTTACGGACTGGGAACGACCGATCCGTATTACATGGATAGTTGGGGTTCCACCTACCGCGTCCTCACCGCATTTGTTGCAGGTGCGGTCTCCTATTTGATTGTTGATCGACTTCGCGACTCTGACCGAGCGGCATCAGTGAGTGACGTTCTCGCCTTTGTGCTACCAGCTGTTGTTGTTGCCGGCTCGGTGTTCCTCGCATGGCTTCCCGCTGCTGCCGCACCAATTACGTCCACGGATCCAGATGCAGAACCACTGCCTCCTTACTTCCACTTAGTCTTAGTTCCCGTCCTCGTCGCCTGGATCGGTGTTCTTGCACTCTCCCGCCGGGGAATGTCTAATTGGTTAGCAACCAAAATCATGGTATTTGGTGGGTTTATTTCTTACTCGCTGTACATGACACATCTGGTGTGGTTCGGTCTATGGCGCGCGGGCATGAATGCACTTGGGATCGATGGTGGCGCTCTCTACGCACTTGCAGTGGTAATTCTTCTCGGAATGTCGTTTGTGATTGCTTATGTAATGTGGCGTTTCATTGAAGAACCTGCCCGAGTGAAAATGCGCAACTGGATTGGGGCCCGCCCAACACCAACGGAAGAAGCGGGTGAAGCGATCGTTGAGTCGACCGATCCCAAGACGGCTAAACCAATTGACGTTCCAGATCGCGAATAATTTCGTCAGTGTCCACCGAAAGTTCGGTCCCCAGTGACAACATCACGAATGCGGTGTCAACATCTCGCCAATCAACTCCAGCAATGCGCGCCCACGCTAGCCGGTAGAAGGCAAGTTGAGCCGGATCCAAGTGCTCGGTCCCACCCGTTTTCCAGTCGACGACTAGATATCGGCCATTTACCTCAAATACGGCATCGATGTAACCGGTGATCGAACGGCCCGAGATAGTCAAAGCGAATTGCTGTTCAACGGCGGCCGGAGTCAGTTGGGCAAATCGACTCGCTAAAAATGCCTCCTTGAGTTTGCGGGTAATTGCGGTGTCTTTAGCTCCAGAATCCAGTGCACCTTCGAGTTCATCCCAGTCAAAAAGGGTTTGCATTCCATAATAATTCTCGATAAACGCGTGAATCTCGGTGCCACGAGCAGCGACATAATTAGGCTTACGCGGCATGGGACGCGCAAGTTCCACCGCGAAAACTTCCGGCTCGCGCATTGCACGCAACATGGAACTCGCGCCCAAACTTCTTGGCAATGACACTTTGCGAATAGGTGATTCCAACCGCGCACGTTCACTATTGACGGCAGCCAATGACTGCACCCACAGGGCTGCTGTAGCTGACTCGGTCGGTGTTAAACCATCACCACCCACGTCATTGCTCACATATTCGGACTCCGCAATGAGTTGATCCACAATGCTTTGTGGAACTTGCGTTGGCCAGGACAACTCTTGGGTATCTTGCACCCGCTCGGGACGATCCCCTTCTGGTTCTGGGGCCCAAAACGGAATATGTGCGCTGGTGCCGGCCAGTAGGTTGTGAGCCGCGGTGAGAAATGGGTGCGGACCATGTGGCTTCTTCCAATTCACTCCCCACCAACTTCCGCTCAAAGTCAATGAATCTTTGGCGCGAGTAAATGCGACATAGGCCAACCGCTCATTGTCACGATCTTTGAGTGCATCAAAGTGTGCAAGATAGTTCTTTTTGAAATCTGATTCAGAAAGTTTAGTGAGCGTGTAATCCGGGAAGTCGGCAATAGGCGCTGGTGCATCTTGGCGTAGTGGCCAGGGAGCCATAGTGGCATCACTACTCCAATTACTTCGCGCTCTTCCTCCTGGGAAAGCTCGATCACTGAGGTTGGGCAAGTAGACGTGCGTGTACTCGAGACCCTTGGCTTTGTAAATCGTGATGAGTTGAACCGCACTTTTTTCTACGGGTTGTTCAAAATCAAGACTGATATCAAATCTTTCAATGTCATTGAGGCGAGAAATGAATGCACCCAAGGACACTCTGCCATCAATATCGTTGAAGTCGGCTGCGAGATTGATGAGTTCATTGATCACGACCGCGTCATTTTCATTGAGTTGGGCCTGAATATCTATTCCCGTCTTGCGAATCACTCGACCCATGAATTCCAGCAGGGGCTCCCCCGCGTGGGAGCGTAGTGACCGGATTTGTTGCGCCATTGCGCCAAAGCGTTCTATTGCACCGGTCGAGTAGCGATCAAGCTCACCAAGATCAAAGAGTGCGTCAGAGAGAGAAACAACATCTACTAAATCAATGCCTTCAACCGCCGCTTCAAGTGCTTGCTCAATGTTTTCAGCATTAACTCGTCCTTGTGACTTGGCGAGTTCACCCGCACGGGCACCCAGAGCCGCTAAGTCTCGTGCACCAATGCGCCACTTAACCCCACTCGCCCACCGCACAAAGGATGGATTAGCGGTTGGCTCGTGAATGACTTCCAATATTGCCCGCAGATCCATGACAAGGGGTTGAGAAAGCAAACCGGCTGCTGAATGCAACTGCACGGGGACTCCACGCTCTTGCAAGGCCTCGCGCATGCGTAACAATAGATTCCCGGTTGCGGCCAGGACTGCAATGTCTTCATCGAGTCCGGCAGCGTCTATTGCACTGTGTTGGGCTGCAATCTGATCAGCCATCCAGTTCAGTTCCTCGTCTGCAAAGTCAAAAAGTGCCAGTGTGACCTCACCCTGAATGTCACGCGTGGGATCCAAGCGTTGAACTTTTGGGTGTTCAGCCCGCAAATTCTCTGAGATCAGATTGGCCAATTCGAGAATCTGCACACCCGAGCGTCGATTGGCCGACAAGGGGTAGTCAGAGGCAATTTTTTTGTCAACAGTTGGGAATTGTTGAGGGAACTTATTGATGTTGTCAACACTGGCGCCCCGCCAACCATAAATCGCTTGGCATGGATCCCCGAC
>CAMCYV010000200.1 GCA_945885645.1 Bifidobacterium breve
ACCGCCCACGGCAGCATCAACCATTCCGAGCAATGTCGTTGGCACCGCAATCCACTTGATCCCCCTCAACCAAGTAGCGGCTACAAATCCGGCGAGATCGGTTGTGGCTCCCCCACCTAAACCGATAATCATGTCCGAGCGACTAAATTCCGAGGCCCCTAAGGCATTCCAACAGTATTCAAGTACCGCCGCAGTTTTGGAATCCTCGGCTTCAGGGACTTCAATCAGGACAACTCGTCGACCTGAGCCCTCCAGCTCAACTTGAAGGGATTCCGCACTTACTCGAAGCGCAACAGGATGAATAACAGCCACACGCGTGGCGCTTGATACAGCATCATTTAATTCACCGAGAAGCGCGCGGCCAATGTGTACTTCATAACTATGTTCCGCGTTGACCGTAATACTTAACATGGGACACCGTTCGTGAGTAGGTCGGAGATCTGTTGGGCGATTTGCTGTGGATCATAGGTGTTCGCGTCGATCCGATGTGTTGCAAGTTTTTCATAAATTGGGGTTCGTGTTTCCAGTAAAGAAACGAGATTTGCCCGAACATTTCCCACAAGTAGCGGTCGCGGTGCCGAAAGTCCAGCCCGACGAAACGCCACCGAACTGCTCACTTCAAGCCAGAAAATAGGTGAGCCACTCGCAGTAAGCTCTTTCGCGGTGTTCATGTCCATAACGGCTCCGCCACCCAAAGATAAGACGCCATCAAAGCCGCTTAGTGCTTGCGTAATTGCATTTGATTCACATTGACGAAAAAACGGTTCTCCAAGATTGACAAAAATGTCAGCAACACTCTGCCCATTTTCAGCTTCCACAAGTTGATCTGAATCGGCAAATGCACATCCAAGGTCACGCGCGAGGATTTCACCCACGGTGGTTTTTCCAGCACCCGGCGCACCAATGAGAATTGCTCGTGGATTCACATGAATCCTATTTAGCCAATGGGGCGATTTTGATCGCAAGATTTTCTAGATAACTTTCAATGTTGCGTTGACATTCACCGAGAGAGTCGCCGCCAAATTTATCCAAGATAGCTTCAGCCAGAACTAACGCAACCATCGCCTCGGCCACAATTCCGGCGGCAGGTACCGCGCACACATCGGATCGTTGGTTGATCGCAACGGCTGCTTCACCCGTGGCGGTGTCGATAGTTTGTAATGCTCGAGGAATTGTAGAAATAGGCTTCATGGCTGCGCGCACTCGAAGCATCTCTCCCGTGCTCATTCCGCCTTCAGTGCCTCCGGATTTCCCCGACCCGCGACGAACTTGGTCGCCATCGGCGAAGATTTCGTCTTGGGCTAATGAACCTCGGACCGCAGCGATGTCAAAGCCATCGCCGACTTCAACTCCTTTTATAGCTTGAATTCCCATGAGAGCCGCTGCCAACTTGGAGTCGAGCCGACGATCCCAATGGGTGTAGCTCCCCAAGCCGGGTGGCAACCCAACAGCAATCACCTCAACCACCCCACCCAGAGTGTCGCCGTCACGGTGAGCCGCACCAATTTCTTCTTCCATGAGTGAGGTTGCCTGTGGATCGACACAGCGAACTGGGCTTGCGTCAATGACATCGATTTGATCGGGTGTTGGCGCCGGACCCGTGTATGCGACCGAACCGATTCGCACCACATGACTCACGAGAGTGATGCCTGCAACCTGTTTGAGAAAAGCGCGGGCGACGGCCCCCAATGCCACACGAGCTGCAGTTTCACGAGCGCTTGCACGCTCCAAGACTGGCCGGGCATCGGTGAAGTCATATTTTTGCATTCCAGCGAGATCAGCATGTCCAGGCCTAGGTCTCGTTAATGGGGCGTTGCGAGCCAGTGCATCTAATACGTCCTGATCAACCGGCTCCGGACTCATGACCGCTTCCCATTTAGGCCATTCCGTATTTCCAATCTCAATGGCAATTGGACCGCCCAATGTCTGGCCATGTCGAACCCCACCTAGGAATTTGACATCGTCTCTCTCAAATTTCATCCGGGCGCCGCGACCTGTACCGAGCCTTCGACGGGCCAGATCCCGATCCAGGTCGGCTGTTGTGATGTGGAATGAAGCGGGCATCCCCTCGATGATGGCCGTCAATGCCGGCCCATGTGATTCACCAGCCGTTAACCATCGCAGTCGAGACACCATGGCGCAATACTGTCAGATCCGAACTACGCTGCTGCGCTGACACCTAGAGCGATAACTCCTGACACCAGGACGCCCAATGCCATGAAGGGCCCAAATGGCACATTACGGCCTTCCCGGCGGCCGAACATGAGGATCATCGCCCAAAGGGCCGCACAAGCGAACGAGATTAAGGAGCCAACATAGATGTAGGCCCAGCCAAGGCTGCCGAGGTAAAGACCAACAACCGCTGAGAATTTAACGTCACCCATTCCCATACCTCCCACAAGATAAATGACAAAGTATGCGAGGGAAGCGATAGTGGAGCCCGCAATAACCGTTACGAGTATCCGCAGATCACCATCGGTGATTGCTATAACAGTAAATCCAAGAACGCCGCCGAGATAGGCAGTCAAAACAATCGGGTTTGGTAACCGGTGCTCACGAAGATCAATTCTTGACAACATCGAAGCGGTGGCAACGAACCAGAGCCAGGTTGCGCTATAGACAATCATGCTAAAAGTGACCATCAAAGCATTCTTGCTGCGGAAACGTGACCTCTCAACACCGAAAATCAAGCTGTGGAAAACTCCGACGGCAAAGCTGCGCGCATGGCTTCAACAGGGGCTGCCGCTCCGGTGAAAAGTTCCACCTGAGCGCACGCCTGCCACAACAACATTTCAACTCCGCTCAACACTGATCCAAGCTGGTGAGAGGTCCAATACTTGGCCAAATCACTTGGCCAAGGGTTGTAAGCAATGTCTAATAACGTCGAATTGCCCTGATCCGTATCGATCATGCCGATAATTTGCTTTTGTGCAGAGCTTGGCACAGTGCTAATCACAATATCTCCGGCAATTGTCATCTTATTAACTAAAATCACGGATTGGAAATTGACTCCGAGTAATTCACTTTGGGAGCGAAGCAGTGGGAAAGCTGTTTCGCTGCGCGCGTGACAAATAACCTCGCCCACTTCCATCTGAGCAAGTGCACTGAGCGCACTGCTCGCCGTTGCACCCGATCCAATGATGCTGGCAGACTGGAGAGGCCCAAG
>CAMCYV010000201.1 GCA_945885645.1 Bifidobacterium breve
CGTGCTGCGTTTGTGATCTCCGCCTTGCGGAAAGTTCACACCCACGCGCTATTTCATTTCCATAAATTGTTTGCGGTAGGGCATAAGTTCTTTTACCGTGTCAATTCCAATAACACCGCAGAGCTCGTTATCGTTATTGAAGTATTCAACAATGCAAGGTCCGTCAAGGTCTCCGCTGACAACTTTGTTACTGCTCGCGGCTCCGGGTAAACCATAGGACTGTAATTGAAATTCGTATTGGTCAGACCAGAATGCTGGGAGCGCGAAAAACTCATCTGTTGGTAGTTTGGACCCGGCGAGTTCAGCTGCCAGCGCGGCGCCAGCGCGTTTCCCCGTTTCGGTTGGCATATTCCAATGTTCAATGCGACGAGTTTTATCACCATAAAGCTTGTTGGGGTGGTTGGACGCGTCGCCTACAGCGTAGATGGGCAGGGTTGATCCAACGGCTCGCATATTGGAATCAACGAGAACTCCGTTATCAAGATTGAGACCGTTGTCTTTCAGCCATTCCGTGTTTGGTACGGAGCCGATTGCCTCTACAACGACGTCGGCTGTAAGTGTTTCACCTGAGTCAAGGGTCACACTGTCAATGTGGGTTTCACCATTGAACTGCGAAACGGTACGACCAAGATGAAAGGTGACACCTTTCTCTTCATGGCGTCTGCGCATTGCCGCGCCAAGTTCAGCGCCCATGGGCATGATCATTGGTTGATCATCGAGAGAGACCACATGAACCGTTGCGCCAAGTTTGGTTGCCGTCGCTGCGAGTTCGCAGCCGATAAATCCACTGCCGATAATCACCACGTTGCTACCCGGTTTAATTGCCTCTTTCAACGATTTGGCATCGTTAATCGTTCTTAGGGTGTGCAGTCCCTGCGTTGGGCCAGGGATAGGGAGCAGCCGTGGCCGGATACCGGTTGCGACTACGAGTGCATCAAATTTTTCGGTAGTTCCATTGGCGAGTGTTACTTCGCGGGCCTCCGTGTCCAGTTTCTCGACCCCGCTGCCGAGAATCCAAGTGACGTCAGCGACTGAATCACGTTGCCGGAATTTGAGTTCATCGTGTGAGAGCCCAGAACTGAGCGCTTCTTTGGAAAGTGGCGGTCGGTTATAGGGCTGGTATTCCTCGTCACCCACAATTGCGATTTCTCCAACAAAGCCGTTAGCGCGTAACGCTTCGGCAGTCCGAAGGCCACCAAGTCCACCACCAACAATTAGTACTCGCTTTTCACTCACCGGAGCATTATGACATTGACATGAGTTTTATCTCTTGGGAGAGCGATGCACTAGGTCGTGAGACGGGCCCGCTCGGCGATAAAAACACCGAGCAGAATCAAGGCCCCACCAAGCATTTGGGTTGCTGAAAGAGCCTCTCCTAGCAGAATCCAGGCAATGATGGTGGCAAACAGTGGTTCCGTGAGACCAACGGTTGATGCTTGGGAAGCGCGCAGGTGCTTCATTGATGCGAGTGCCAACGAGAAAGGGATGACTGTCCCCAACAGGATCATCGAAATGGCCATAACCCAAATCGGGAATGAGATATTCGCATCGCTGAGTGGTTCGGAATTTCCAGAAAGCGCCTCCCACTGGAATGACCACCAGGGTTGGGTAACCAGCCAGAACAGCGAGGCTGCAGCGAATCCCCACATGGTCAGAGAAACAGGATCACGCGGGTTCGCCACGCGCAATTGCTTGTCACCCAAAATATAGAAAATTGACAGTGACACGGCCGCTCCAACGGCCGCCAAAACTCCGACCGCGTTTAGTGCGAAACCGAGCCAGACTTGAGCAACGAGCGCCAAACCGGCCAGTGCCATGCCGAGGGCAACCCAAACGCTCTTTTTAGTTGGTTCTTTCCACGCGAATCGAAACCACAAAGCGATCATGAGCGGTGCGGTGAATTCAATGAGCAGGGCAATACTGACCGGCAGATAGGTGAGAGAGACGAAGTACAGGTACTGAGTTCCGGCAACACCAAGAATTCCATAGGCGATCAACATCGGAATTTCTCTTTTGGTGAGGCGCAAGGCGGTTGGGTTTCGAAGTGCGACGTAGACCAGTAGCACTAGGAAAGCACCGGTCACCCTAAGTTGAGAAAGTCGTGCGGGGTCAATCCCAGTCAGCAATATTGATTTTGAGACAGTGCCGTTGAGTGCGAAAAGGAGGGCCGCAGAGAGGTATAGGGCGTAACCGGTAAATGGATGTTGTGGTTTGTTGAGTGGAGTACCGGGGATGGGTTCAACAATGTCGCTCAACGGATCACTGACCGATACACATCAATTGTTGATTCGGCGATCGAGTCCCAAGTAAAGTCCTTGACCACTCGCTGGCGCCCAGCAATTCCGAGTCGCCTTGCCAGTTCGTTGTCAGCGACAACGCGATTCACCTCTTTAGCAAAATTGGATTCGAATGATTTGGGGTCGAATTGATCGTAATGAACGAGAACGCCTGTCTCACCATCAATGACAACTTCCGGGATACCACCGACATCACTGGCAACCACGGCGGTTTCGCAGGCCATGGCTTCCATGTTAACAATTCCTTGAGGTTCATAAATAGAAGGACAGGTGAAAACACTTGCGTGGGTGAGTAATGAAATGAGATCTGAACGGGGGATCCGTCCCTGAATCCATATGACATTTTCACTGCCACGCATTTGCTTGAGTTCATCAACGAGCTCGTTTACTTCGGCGGCAAGCTCAGGAGTGTCAGGTGTTGACGCACACAGGGCTACCTGTATGTCTGGATCAAAACTCTTGGCAGCTTTTAATAGGTGGGCTAAACCTTTCTGCCGAGTGATCCGGCCCACGAAAAGTGAGTACGGCTTTTGTGCGTTGATGCCGTACTTGTTGACCGCCTCAAAAGAGGGATCTGGTCGGTAGATCTCAGTGTCAATTCCGTTGTGGATCACATGAACTTTCTCGGGGTCGACATTGGGGTAGCAACCTAGGACATCGGCTTTCATTCCAGCTGACACAGCAATAATTGCTGAGGCGTTCTCGTAAGCACTCTTCTCAACCCACGAGGATATTGCGTAACCGCCTCCGAGCTGCTCTTGTTTCCAAGGTCGTAATGGTTCAAGTGAATGGGCGGTGATCACCAGTGGGATGTCGAGCAGCAGTGCGGCGCACTGACCGGCAAAGTTCGTGTACCACGT
>CAMCYV010000202.1 GCA_945885645.1 Bifidobacterium breve
AAGTTACGGTCAGGGCGGTAGCCACCGTCATACATTGCGTAAAGGACACGGCGATGGACCGGTTTTAGACCATCTCGTACGTCAGGTAGTGCTCGCGAAACGATTACCGACATGGAGTAATCAAGATAGGAGCGCTGCATTTCAGTCTGCAGGTCAACCGGTTCAATCCGACCGTGACTGCTGACCTCTTCGACTTCTACTTCAATGTCGTCTGACACTTTACTCTCCGTTAATTAGTTTCTTAGTTAAATGTCGAGGAATCGAACGTCGCGGGCGTTTTGTTGAATGAAATTTCGGCGTGACTCAACATCTTCACCCATGAGCACACTGAACATTTCATCGGCTTGGGCTGCGTCGTCGAGTGTTACCTGCAAAAGCACCCGCTCAGCAGGATTCATGGTGGTGTCCCAGAGTTCATCGGCGTTCATTTCACCCAGACCCTTGTATCGTTGTATCGACTCTTCTTTAGGAAGCCGTTTTCCGGCGGCAAGTCCTGCCTCGATGAGTGCATCTTTTTCACGATCAGAATATGCGAATTCGGCTGTTTCACGCGACCATTTGATTTTGAACAAAGGTGGTTGGGCCAAGAAAACATGGCCGGCTTCAACTAATGGTCGCATGAAACGGAATAAGAAAGTTAAGAGAAGTGTGCGGATGTGTTGTCCGTCAACGTCAGCGTCGGCCATAAGAACAACTTTGTGGTAACGCAGACGGTTCAAGTCGAATTCTTCCTGGATACCGGTACCGAAAGCTGAGATCAACGCTTGAACTTCTGTGTTTTGTAGAACTTTGTCAATCCGAGCTTTTTCAACGTTGATGATTTTGCCGCGGATTGGCAAGATTGCTTGGGTGCGCGGGTCACGGCCTTGGCGTGCTGAACCACCCGCACTGTCACCTTCCACAATAAAGACTTCACACTCTTCAGGTTCACGACTGGAACAGTCAATAAGTTTTCCGGGCATGCCGGCGCCGCCGAGGAGTCCTTTTCGGTTACGAGCTAGGTCTCGTGCTTTACGGGCTGCAATACGCGCGGTTGCCGCGTTCATTGACTTACGTGCAATCTCTTTACCTTCGGCTGGATTTTGTTCAAACCAAGCACCTAGTTGGTCATTAACTACTTTTTGCACGAAAGCTTTCATTTCGGTGTTACCCAGTTTGGTTTTTGTTTGACCTTCAAACTGTGGGTCGACGAGTTTTACACTCACAATCGCGGTGAGTCCTTCTCGGATATCTTCACCGGAAAGATTAGTGTCTTTCTCCTTTAGGATATTCCATTCACGTGAGAATTTATTAACCAGTGATGTGAGTGCGGTGCGGAAACCTTCTTCGTGTGTTCCACCTTCTGTTGTGTTGATCGTGTTAGCGAACGTGTACACCGACTCGGCATAGGTGTTATTCCATTGCATTGAAATTTCGGCACTGAGAGTCTTGTTTTCGTTCTCGGCCACTAGATCAATGACGGTAGGGTTTGCCACGCCTTTACTCGCATTGATGTGACGAACAAAGTCCGAAATTCCACCTTCGTACATGTAGGAGACGTGTCGAACCGCTTCAATGGCTTCGGTTGGGTTATCCGGATCAATGACGGTGAATGAACCGGGTCGTTCGTCGGTGAGCTCCAATTTCAAGCCACGGTTAAGAAACGCCATTTCTTGGAAGCGACGGGCAAGGGTTGTGAAGTCATAGGTTGTGGTCTCAAAAATCTCACCGTCGGCCCAGAAAGTGACCGTGGTTCCGGTGCGGTCTGTCACTTCACCCTTATCAAGGGGCGCTACGGGAACCCCGTACTTATAATGCTGGCGGTAGACATTGCCTTCGCGGTGAATTTCAACGGCCAGGTCGGTTGAGAGCGCGTTGACCACAGAAACGCCAACACCGTGAAGTCCACCTGAAACCGAATACCCACCGCCACCAAATTTTCCACCTGCGTGCAAAACGGTCAAAACGACTTCAACCGCCGGTTTTTTCTCAATGGGGTGTTCATCGACGGGAATCCCGCGACCATCATCGACTACCCGAATTCCACCATCGGGGAGAATTGTGACCGAGATTTCGGTGGCGTAGCCTGCCAAGGCCTCATCAACAGCGTTATCAACCACCTCGTAGACCAGGTGGTGCAGCCCGCGCTCACCGGTTGACCCGATGTACATACCGGGGCGTTTACGCACCGCGTCGAGTCCTTCAAGAACCTGGATCGCACTGGCGTCATACGTCATGTGGGGCCCTCCAAAGAGTGAGACGAAAAAGTAGCGAAATCACTAAAAGTGACGAGTTACAGTCTACCCTGAAGTTCCGACATCACCTAGCCCATAAACGCGAATCGGGACATAAATGGGACCTGTGACCCCCCCGTTGCCAGTAGACCTACGAAATAGTGCCCAAAATCCGTCTTATTTCGCGCTAGGGGTCATATTCGGCTTATTTAGTCCTGGCTTCACCAACTAGTTGTAGGTGTCGCGAGGCCCTCGGCCGGCGACATGCCAGGCCCCTTTTTTCCATGAAGGGCTCGGGGGGCCATATATCGAAATCTTGGTCACGACACCATCACCCACTTCACCGGCAATTTTCGCCATAATCTGGCTTTGGAGCATGCGAAGTTGGGTTGCCCAGGCGGTCGATTCTGCAGTGAGCCGCAGGGTTCCTTCCTCAAAGCCAGCTGGGACACAGTGGTCTGCGATCTCTGGACCCACGATCTGGGCCCAGGAATTCAACAACTTAGCCATTGAGCTCTCTTGTTCCCAACCACTCTCAATCACTAGTTTTTCCACAGCACTACCGAGAAGTTCCGGGTCACGGCCACTTCGCGTGGATTTACGGTTCTTTTTGGCGGGTGCACCTTTGGTAGTCCGGCGTAGTAATCGATCTGCCGCTTGTGCTTGCTCCTCGGGAGTGATTTCTTCACTCATGGGATTCCCCGGCGTAGGTGACAGTACCGAGTGAAACATGAAAACGCGCTCCACCTAGTTCGGCCGGTACATCTGATTCCACGGCCGCGGTGATAAATACTTGCGGTGCATTTTTTGTCAGTTCCAAAATTGTTCCTCGCCTCATGACATCAAGTTCAGCAAAGACATCGTCAAGAATGAGTATTGGCTCAATACCATCTGCTTTAAGTACATCAGCACTTGCAACACGCAGTGCTAAGGCTGCGGA
>CAMCYV010000203.1 GCA_945885645.1 Bifidobacterium breve
ATCGCAACCATGATTTCCCTTGCGACCTTTGTCCTTTTCTGGATAAGACAGACGACAATCAAGGGTCAGGAACCAATAGAAGAGCAAGCACCAGCAAAAGAGTCGTAGCTGCCGAAACCCACGTGACGCGCTGTTGTTTTTGCAGGTGCGAAAAACCGGCATCTATATAAGGGAAATCGATCAATGTTAAGCGAAAGTCCGCTATTGTTGATGAAGAGCACGACTTGTGCGGCATGTGCCACCCCACGTCTGGAGGATCCACGTGAGCAAATTGTCATTCGGTAAGAAATTCGTGGCTGTAGCTTCAGGGGCTCTGCTCATGGGGGCAGCACTGGCCTTTGCCCCGGGGGTCGTGGCTGCTGACCACCTAAGTGAACTTCAGACTGCGGCCGGGAAGGTACCGTTCACGGTGTACAACCCAACATTCACCGCAAACCTACCGCTGGCGAAGGTAACCGTTGGAAAATTCGGTGAACAGGCTGTTGGCCCTAATCCCGGCGGATGCACCTATTTTGTGACCAGTGATTTCGGCAAAGTGAAAAATCCGGCATTGTCGATTAACCAGTCGGAGGCCTGCAGTGATCCAGGTTGGCCATGGCTTGATGTTGCCACTTTCAACGTAAAGTTTCCAGGAGCGAAAAGTCAGAAAGTAAAAATCACAACTAGTTGCCCAAACAAGAATGCGTCGGGCGGTAGCGATTGCCGAAGTGGTTCCACCGCCACACCTCGGCAAGTCTTGCGACAGTCCACGGGCGAAACGTGGGTTGTTCTACCGGCCAAAGGTGAGGCTGCTAAGACCACAACCGCCGTAATCTTCACTGAGGGTTTGACCGTGCGGCAGATTCAAAGAGTCATTCGTAGTCTAAAAAGTGTTGGCTAACTGTTCGGTGGGGCAATTCACCAACCAAAAAAGGAGATGAATGAACATGTTCGCAAAGAGAATTTCATTTGTGGCAATACCCGCAGCAGTTGTACTTGGGTTTGTCGGTTTCGCCCCGTCTGCGTCAGCCGCCCCTAATGCTGAGGTGACTTTGAATTTTGTTGGTCTTAACTGCGAAGGTTGCACGGTCACCTACACGCCTGACTCGGGCGCCACCGGTCAGCCGGCCACTATTAAAAATGGTTCAGCCACATTCACTGCTGCGAGTGGCGCACTGGCACCAGGTTACTTTGCAATCGATGGTAACCAGTTCGCAAATCTAAATGCGGAAACCACCATCTCTTTCATGTATAAAGGTACAAAGCCGGGATCCACTGTTTCCCGATCCCAGGCTCTAAAGTCCAATAAAGTGTTTCCTTGCTGGGCGGGGACCGACGCTACCGCGGAGTTCACGGTTCGAGTGGGCACCGTGACTGACCGGAACGCATTGGGCAAAAACAAGCGTGCGGTAATTGCGTGGGTGCAGCCGACGCCGGCAACAACTGATGTTTCTGGAACCAGTTACCCGGCGGATAGGGGCCGGTTCATCCTCAACGGGGATATCACCTGCTCCTCCAAAAATGGTAAAAACATTATTCTTCCGATTTTGTAATGCCCAACTAAATACCCGTAAGAGTTGTGAGCCACTACACGTCCAATGCTCAAGAGTTTATTGATAAATCCTGGCTAACTTGCGGCCGGAAATTTCATCGAGTGACTTACCTGCTGGTTCGATCTTGAAAATCTGAGTGATGACCATGGCGAGGACGCAGATGCCTGACATGGCGAATACCAGGGCCGGGATCCCAATTACCCCCTGCAGGATAGGGAAGAAGAAGACTCCCAAGGCCGCGCCGAGTTTGGCGGCGCCCGCCGAAAATCCGTGGCCCGCGGACCGGATGTCTGAAGGGAAAATTTCTGCGGGAAGCGCGTAGGTCGTCGCGTTTGGGCCGGCGTTCATAAAGAAGTTGAAGATGGCGAAGCCGATGAAGACAACACCCAAGTAACCGGTATTGGCCGATCCTTGGAGTATCGATGCAATGCCTAGCACGATCAGGCCCAGCGACATTAAGGCGAAGCCGATCGTCTGTAATCGAACTCGTCCCCATTTCTCCACCAAGAAGATTGCCGTAACAAATCCGAGTACTAGGAAGATGTCCAGTATTGCGGTCCATTCCAAGGTGAGGATGTCGTCGGCGATGAAGTTTGTGTTGGACTGATCCTGATCGCCCCCAAATGCAAGTGCGGCAATGAGCGTTGGTGTGAAAATCCCTACGCCATAGGTTGCGATATCCATCAGGAACCACGGCACTGACGCGAAGATTGTCCGTCTGATCATGTCTGGCTTAAACAATTGTGGTTGCCACAACGCGCGGATCCCCTCTGATGACTGCTCCACCTTCTCTCGGTCTTTGTCGGTGACAATTACCGGAACATTTGTGAGCTCCTCAACAATTTTGATGGCCTCCTGTTCATGACCATTTTGGGCCAGCCATCTGGGACTTTCCGGAACCTTGCGTCTGAGCCCAATGATGATGAGTGCTGGTATCACTCCAAAGCCGAGCATCCATCTCCAGGATGTTTCATCCGGGAGTAAGAGCAGAACGATTACTCCAACGAGTGCGCCCAACAGCATGCCAACCGCTTGGAGTGAGAAAGCTGAGATAAGCCACCGTCCGCGGTTCTTTTGTGGCAACACTTCAGCGAGATAAGACGCTGCGATCGGATAGTCCAGGCCAATAGCTATGCCCAGCAGGAACCGAAATGCAATGAGAGACCAGGTGTCCCACGCGATCATGCAACCGATCGAGAACACAACGAATATCCAAAGATCGTATTTGAAGAGTCGCCGTCTACCAATTTTGTCACCGAGTGGACCAAGGAAGGCTGCACCAAAAATCGCTCCCACAATAGCTGCCGCAGAAATCAGTCCCTTTTGCCAGGAGTTAGCACCCAGATCCTCAGCAATGAGCGGGTTGGCAACACCAATGATGAAGAAGTCGAAGCCATCGAGCATCAGGCCCAGGGCCGCAAGTAACCAAAACATTTTGTGCAGACGAGTCATCCGAGCCTGATCGAGCGCCTCACCAATGCCGATCGGCTTCGTTTTACCCATGGCATCAATCTAGAGAACGGGGCTACCCAATATCAGGTATTTGATCTACCTTCGCACCACAATTAGTTGAACAATTAGTTAATGGTGTGCCACCGA
>CAMCYV010000204.1 GCA_945885645.1 Bifidobacterium breve
ATGAGGTAGACAACCATGGACAAAGCCCCGCGAAGTGATCCCAGGGATGCTCCAACCAGCAACACCGCGAAGGTCTGAAGAGTGAGGGGAACGGGGGTGAACGGAAGTGGGATAGCAATTTGTGCGGCGATACCAACGAATGCGGCGCCGCCCACAACGAGAGCGATTTGGGCAATCGCGGTACGTGATGCGAAGTCGGCTAAAACGCGGGGGGCGGGGGTTGCCATTGCCATGTGAGTTCAGTCCTTTTCTCAGGTGTGAATTCCGATAAGGCCTAGGCCTCCCAAATAGTTTACGAGGGAAAGTATAGGGGGAACGGGTACCACGCTGTTGTCGTATCCAGAAGTTGAGATTTATCAGCAATGGGGCATTATGGTGTCAGAAAGTATGTAAATATGGAGGAAGCCTTGTCAATGCACGTGGATACGGCTGAGCGGGGTTAAACTTCATATGTATAAGTAAAATGTTGGCTGAAAAAGTGTTGACCTGATTGTGAAATCGCTGGGGAAGGCGTCATTCACAACAAGGAGGTCAACATGTCAGCAGCTAGTTACTCACGCAGTGGAACTGATGCCACTCAGAGTCGAGGTGTGGTCTTCGTCCACTCATGTCCCAATGCGGTTGCACCCCATCTCGAATGGGCGATGGCCAAGGTTTTGGGCGCCGATGTGCCGATGAAGTGGGCGCCGCAGCCAGTTGCACCTGGCCAACTGAGAAGTCACATTATTTGGGCCGGGAAACAAGGTACGGGCTCTCGAATTGCCAGTGCGCTTTTGGCATTTGGCCAGGTGAGGTATGAAGTAACCGAGGATCCCAGTGACGGTCATGAGGGTGAACGGTTTGCGGCAACTCCTGAACTTGGGCTCTTCCGGGCCACAATCGGGGCTCACGGAGATGTCATGGTGCACGAAGAGCGCCTACGCAGCTTGCTCGTGCGATTAAATGCAACGGGTGAATCTGTTACTGAGGATATTCGACGGTTGATCGGGCAACCGTGGGACGAGGACCTCGAAGCATTCCGAGTCACTCACTCGGACTCTAATATCCGGGTGCTGCACAACGTGTCCTGATCCATCTTTGTAGGCCACTTCTTGAGGAGATCTTTACAAAGGAATGTTCCCATGTGCGCCGCGGGCACCCGGTGTGTCCAGGATTACTTGAGCAACAGCTCGCCTGGTGAGTTTTGGATCAACAACACAATCGACGACTCCCAAATCAACTGCTCGCTTAATTCCACCGGAGATCACTTCATGTTCTGCTGCCAGTTCAAGTTCAACCCGCTCACGACTATCTTCGGGGATATCGGCTAAGCGGCGACGGTGCAGAATTCGAATTGCTGCAACGGAGCCCATGACAGCAACCTCAGCTTTTGGCCAGGCGAACACTTTAGTTGCGCCGAGCGAAGATGAATTCATGGCGACGAAAGCACCTCCGTAGGCCTTTCGGGTAACAACGGTAACTCGGGGTGTAACACATTCGGCGAACGCGTGTAAAAGTTTTGCTCCGCGACGCACAACACCTTCCCACTCTTGTCCAAGTCCTGGGAGATAGCCAGGGACGTCAACTAGTACAACAAGAGGTACACCAAAGGCATCACACATGCGGACAAATCGTGATGCTTTCTCAGCGCTGGAAGAATCAAGACATCCGCCCAGTCTCAGGGGGTTGTTAGCGACAATTCCGATTGTTCGTCCACCGAGCCGACCTAGACCCACGACAATATTGGGAGACCAGTTCGTGTGAATCTCCACGAATGTGTCTAGGTCAACGAAAGCTTCGACGAGGGGGTGCACGTCGTATGCGCGGCGGGATGACTCGGGAAGGAGTTCCCCTAGATCGCGGTCGGCGACACTGTTGAGATCAAGGGAACCTTGGTGACCTAGGAGTTTGACGAGTTGGATTCCTTTGTTAATTGCTTCTTCTTCACTGTCGGTGGTGATGTGAACAACACCACTGCGACGGCCATGTGGTTCAGCACCGCCTAAGCGATCCATGTCAACATCTTCACCGGTGACAGATCGCACGACTTCGGGACCGGTAACAAAAATACGCCCCGCTGGGCCAAGAACCACTATGTCGGTCAGTGCAGGGCCGTAGGCGGCACCACCGGCTGCAGGTCCAAGCACAATGGAGATTTGAGCGACCTTGCCACTTGCCTGGGTCATCGATAAAAATGTGCGACCTACACCATCAAGGCTTGCAACACCTTCACGGAGGCGAGCGCCACCCGAATGCCAAATCCCAACTATGGGAGCGGAGTCAGCCAGTGCGCGGTCATAAGCGGTGACAATTGCTCGGCAACCGATCGCGCCCATAGCTCCACCTTGCACGGTCGGGTCGGTGCAGAAGGCAACACAGTGCACTCCACCTGCGGTCCCCACCGCGGAGAGAACCCCACTGTCGTCAATCGGAGTGATGGTAGTGAATTCACCATCGTCAAAAAACTTAGCAAGTCTTACTAGTGGCGATCGTGGATCCAGTTCGGTTTCTTGCATCGCCGTTGTCATGTTAGACACTCCTAAAAATTACGGCGACGTCATGTCCACCAAAACCGAATGAGTTATTCAGGACTGCGATGTCACCTTGTGGTAGCTCAACGGGACCGTTATTACCCACGTTGAGATTTATCTCGGGATCAATATTGTCTAGGTTTGCGGTAGGTGGTGCTTTTCGGTCGCGCAATGCGAGAATGCTGTAAATCGATTCGATCGCACCGGCTCCACCCAGCAAATGGCCCGTCATGGATTTTGTGCCAGCGACATAAACGGTGTCCGCGGCACTGCCGAGTGCACGCCTGATCGCAGTTGCCTCGGCAATGTCACCTTGCGGGGTTGACGTTGCGTGTGCGTTGATGTGTGCAATATCTGCTGGGGTAAGTCCTGCTTCTTCGAGTGCGAACGTTATTGCCCGCGCAGCACCCGCACCCTCAGGGTCAGGCTGGGCAATGTGGTGACCGTCGCTGGTCAGTCCGGCACCCGCGTATCGCCCCAGGATTACAGCCCCCCGCGATCGCGCGTGATCCTCTGATTCAAGGATAAGAATTCCGGCCCCTTCACCCATGACGAATCCGTCCCGATCAATGTCGTACGGGCGCGAGGCTGC
>CAMCYV010000205.1 GCA_945885645.1 Bifidobacterium breve
AGCGCAGCCTATGAAAAAGCTCCGATCGAGAGTTATGAAAGCAAGGAATCAAAGTCCAATGTGCTCAGTAAGAGCAAGGTTCGGCGGGCAAAGATTCTTGGCATCATCATGTTGCTGCTCTCTGCCGTGGTCATGTTCATCCTGGCTCCTGCATCCCAAGGGATTGCCACTTTTGGGCTGAGTTTCCCTGATGACAAGTTCCAACTTGATGCCCTGGCTATTCCCAGCACCGCTGCCCTTTACGTCCTCGCCATGGTCCTGGCATTTCTGGGCGGAACGCAATTTCTCAAGGGATTCCAACGCAAATCAACATTGATTTTGGGGATCTCGTTCGTTGTTTTCGTCATTTCGATCATGATTTGGGCAACAGCCGGTCAAGAGTTTTCATTGATCAGCATGCTTGTCTCCACCATCGCGCGAACGACCCCGATCGCCCTCGGTGCGCTTTCAGGAATTTTGTGCGAGCGCTCCGGAGTGGTCAACATTGGTATTGAGGGCATGCTTTTGGGTGGTGCATTTACCGGTGTTGTTATGGGTTCACTACTGGGTGGTTGGGTTGGTTTGATCGCTGCAACCATCACCGGTGGTGTATTAGCGTTGCTCCTCGCATTTCTCGCCATTAATTATCGAGTTGATCAAATAATCATCGGCGTAGTTATCAACTTATTGGTGCTCGGTCTCACTTCATTTCTGACGTCACAAATTTTGGTTGGACGCCCCGAATGGAATGATGCACCGATCTTCCCCGCGATCAAGATCCCCATATTGGGTGATATACCAATTATCGGTCCCATGTTTTTCGACCAGACCGTGATCGTTTACGCAATGTTCGGACTTGTTGCTCTCACCACTTTCTTGCTTTTTCGCACCCGGTGGGGCCTGCGCACTCGATCCGTCGGGGAAAACCCGAAGGCAGCAGATTCATTAGGCATCAGCGTCTCTAAGACCCGATACCTTGCGGTGATTTACGGCGGCATGGTGGGTGGTTTCGCCGGAGCGTGGTTCACCATAGGCACGGTGGGTCGTTTCGACGAAGGAATGACCGGTGGAGCCGGTTTCATTGGCCTTGCAGCAATGATCTTTGGTGGCTGGAATCCCATCGGTGCATTGGGCGCCGCACTAATCTTCGGATTCTCAGATTCGCTTTCGCAGAAGCTAGCTTTGATCAACACGTCAATCCCTACCGAGTTTTTAGCCATGACCCCCTACCTCGTCACAATCGTTGTCGTGGCGGGCCTGGTAGGACGCGCTAGACCACCGGCCGCTGACGGCCAACCATTTGAGAAGCAGTAGACAAGGGTCATGACTACTTCGGATCAACAGTGGGACGCACTCACCCAGGCGGCAATAGAGATCATGAAAATGGCGTACGCGCCCTACTCGAAGTTCAAGGTTGGCGTAGCGGGTTTGATGGATGACGGCCGGATTGTGGTGGGCTGCAATGTTGAAAATGCCAGTTACGGAATTGGGCTGTGCGCCGAGTGCGGCATGGTTTCAGCGATCCACGCATCCGGAGGCGGAAAGCTGGTTGCAATCACGTGTGTTGACCAGCATGGTAATTCATTGATGCCGTGCGGGCGCTGCCGTCAACTACTGTGGGAAAACGGAACACCTACGACTCAGATCACCACCCCCGAGGGAATCAAGACTCTGACAGAAATCCTGCCGCAGGCATTCGGCCCCGAAGACTTGATTGCGCGAAAGGAAACTCGTTAAACCATGGTTGAACCATTCTCGGCAGTCGATGTCATCATCGCCAAGCGCCAGAAACAGGAATTGTCCAAGCCCCAAATTGATTGGGTGATTGACGCTTACACACGTGGTGCCGTTGCCGATGAACAAATGGCCGCGCTCGCCATGGCGATTTTGCTCAATGGAATGAACCAACTGGAAATTGTTCAGTGGACCAACGCCATGATCAACAGTGGTGAGCGGATGGATTTCAGTGACATCACCATTCCAACGGTGGACAAGCATTCAACGGGTGGAGTTGGGGACAAGATCACCCTTCCCCTTGCTCCACTCGTTGCAGCCTGTGGCGCTGCTGTCCCACAACTCTCAGGTCGCGGCTTGGGTCACACGGGTGGCACACTGGATAAAATGGAGAGCATTAAAGGTTGGCGGGCAGATCTCACCAATGAAGAAATGCACACCATTCTTCGGGACGTGGGCGCCGTAATCTGTGCTGCTGGACCCGGCCTCGCCCCCGCCGACAAAAAGTTATACGCATTGCGCGACGTCACCGGAACTGTTGAAGCAATACCGCTCATCGCCTCCAGCATCATGAGTAAGAAAATTGCGGAAGGCGCAAGTGGACTAATTCTTGATGTCAAAACCGGCAACGGCGCGTTCATGTCGGATCCGGCAATGGCGCGTGAACTCGCTCAGACCATGGTCAACCTGGGCAAAGACGCCGGTGTGAATACCCGAGCGTTGATTACGGCGATGGATGTCCCCCTTGGTCTGGCTATCGGCAATGCTCTCGAAGTCCAAGAAAGCATTGAGGTTCTGCAGGGTGGCGGACCAGCGGATGTGCGTGAACTCACCCTCACCTTGGCAAGAGAGATGCTCGAGATTGTCGGCATATCGACGGACCCAGAGGAAAAACTCGACAACGGTCAGGCATTTGATACCTGGAAAGCAATGGTCGCTGCCCAAGGCGGCGACAATGACGCTCCACTCCCCAGGGCGAAACACGAGCACACGATCACAGCCAGCAAAGATGGCACCGTGACCAGCATGAACGCACTTGCCGTGGGTATTGCCGCGTGGCGCCTGGGTGCAGGGCGGGCGCGCAAGGAGGACCAGGTGAGCGCAGGTGCTGGGATCTTGCTACACAAGAAACCTGGTGACCATGTCAGCATCGGTGAGCCGCTATTCACAATGCTCACCGATGAAGAAGTTCGTTTCGAATTGGCGGAACAAGCACTCGCGCAAGCACCCATCACAATCGGTGAACGCAGTGAAATGATGACCCAACTCCCACTCATTATTGAACGCATTAGCTAAAGGAGCACACATGCCTGAACTGATACCAGCCCCCGTCCAAATCCCGGTTCCCGGTGGCAAAATGATTGAGGAGTAT
>CAMCYV010000206.1 GCA_945885645.1 Bifidobacterium breve
CATAAGACATCTGGGCACTGACGCGGGAGTCATGGTGACCGCAAGTCACAATCCACCAGAAGACAACGGATACAAGGTGTATCTGGGTAACGGTGCACAGATCGTTTCCCCAACCGACACGCAAATCGCCGATTGCATCGCAGAAGTCACCCAACGAGGGCCCGTTCGCGACCTGCCCCACGGCGACACATGGACAACCCTTGAACACACGACCGAGGCGGCGTACCTTGATCGCACCGCGCAACTCGTGGACAGAACAATCAGCAGTAACACGGATTTAAAGACTGTTTACACCGCTTTACACGGAGTCGGTGGAAAACTATTCATGGAATTAGTCGCAAAGGCTGGCTTTCCCGAACCCATCAAGGTTGCCAAGCAATTTGAGCCCGATCCTGCTTTCCCCACTGTTGTTTTCCCTAACCCCGAAGAGCCCGGGGCAATTGATTTATCAATTGAAACAGCAATCGACCATGGTGCTGATTTGGTGATCGCAAATGACCCCGACGCAGATCGCTGCGCGGTCGCGATTCCAACCAACGAAGACAAGTCCCGTTGGCGCATGCTTCATGGTGATGAAGTTGGAGCTCTGTTGGCATCTTGGATCGCGCAACAAAGGCCACGTGCATGCGGAGTTATGGCGCAATCAATAGTCTCCTCAACAGTTCTTCAAGCAATTGCAGAAGATGCCGGATTTGGCTACCAACAAACCTTGACCGGCTTTAAGTGGATTGGCCCTATCCCTGATTTGATCTTCGGGTATGAAGAAGCCCTGGGCTACTGTGTCGATCCCGAATTCGTCAAAGACAAAGACGGTCTTTCAGCTGCAATAAAAGTAATGGAACTTGCAGCCCACCTAAAAGCTCACGGACAAACCTTGCAGAGTGAACTTGATCGCATCGCAATGCAGGTCGGCGTTTACGCAACCGAGCAAGTTTCCATCAGGGCCAGTGACCTGCTTATGATCCCGGAAATCATGCAACGCCTGCGTGTAACTCCCCCAACGCAGATTGCTGGAGTCAAGGTCACCGAATTTGTCGACCTTGCGATCGGCACGAAAGCCCTCTCGCCAACCAACGCCCTGATGTTTCACCTGGAAGGGGGCGGGCGGGTAATCGTGCGGCCCAGCGGAACTGAGCCCAAGGTGAAGGTTTACCTGCAAAGCGTTGTCAGCGTCGACGGCAATGACCTGAAATCTGCCCGCGATAAGGCAGCCGACAACCTACGTTCAATGGCCACCACAGCCGCTACCTGGCTCAATTAACCCTGTGCGCGAGGCTTTTCACACGAAAGTCAGGATGGCGACCACCTCGTACTAGGCTGAACACGTGTCTTCCCTTGAAAACCAGTCTGCCGTGAGCCATAAAGGCCTGCTCGCATTCTTGGCTGGGCTCCCGGGGGTTGACCAAGTGGGCGCCGAAGCCAGGGCCGCAGCGCTGGGAACCCGGTCGATCAAGAAAGAATCCAAGATCTGGGCTATAGACACGGCGATTTCCATGGTGGATCTGACCACTCTCGAAGGCGCCGATACCCCCGGCAAAGTCAAGGCGATGTCCTCAAAGGCCCTTCACCCTGATCCCACGGATCCAAGTACCCCCAGTGTTGCCGCAGTCTGTGTCTACGGCGATCTTGTCTATGCCGCGCGGGAAGTTGTGGGAGACCGGATTCATGTCGCAGCGGTCGCAACGGCCTTTCCTAGTGGTCGGGCCTCCCTGGGCGTCAAACTCGCTGACACCAAGGAAGCAGTCGCTGCCGGAGCCGATGAAATTGACATGGTGATTGACCGTGGTGCGTTTCTGTCCGGGAATTATGGCAAGGTTTTCGACGAAATCATTGCGGTCAAGGAAGCCTGTGGACCGGCTCATCTGAAAGTTATTTTGGAAACCGGCGAGCTCAAGACCCTCGATAATGTCCGCAAAGCAAGTTGGTTAGCCATGAAAGCCGGCGCAGACTTCATCAAAACCAGCACCGGCAAAGTAACCCCGGCAGCTACCCTTCCCGTGACTCTGGTCATGTTGGAAGCGGTGCGGGATTACTACCAAGAAACCAACATCAGAATCGGAGTGAAGGCCGCCGGTGGAATCAAAACCAGCAAAGACGCAATCAAATACCTAGTGTTAGTTAATGAAACAGTTGGCGACGAGTGGCTCACCCCGGGCCTTTTTCGGTTCGGAGCTTCAACCCTTCTCAATGACCTACTTTTGCAAAGACAAAAAATGATCACCGGCCACTACTCCGGCCCCGACTACGTCACAATCGATTAGACGACGAGAGCGAAAGAAGACAACAATGAGTTTCGAATACGCTCCGGCACCGGAGTCCTCCGCAATTGTGAACATCAAAAGTTCGAACGGCCTGTTCATAAACGGTGAGTTCACCCCCGGACATGGCACCCCGTTTAAGACAATTAACCCTGCAACAGAAGAAGTCCTCGCCGAAATTGCGCAGGCCAACCAAGAAGATGTTGATGCAGCAGTGCGGGCAGCACGCCGGGCCTATGACAAGACGTGGTCACAGATGGCTGGTCGTGATCGGGGTAAGTACCTTTTCCGCATTGCTCGACTGATTCAAGAGCGTGCACGTGAATTCGCTGTTCTTGAATCAATGGACAACGGCAAACCAATTCGGGAAAGCCGTGACGTTGACGTTCCCATTGCAGCCGCACATTTTTTCTATCATGCAGGTTGGGCAGACAAGCTCGAGTTTGCCGGGTACGGCAATAATCCACAATCACTGGGCGTCGCTGCCCAGATAATTCCGTGGAATTTCCCACTGCTCATGTTGGCGTGGAAAATCGCACCAGCACTGGCAACAGGAAATACTGTAGTTCTCAAACCAGCGGAGACCACTCCCCTGACCGCACTACTCTTTGCTGAGATTTGCCAGCAGGCGGAATTACCCCCCGGCGTGGTCAACATCCTGACCGGTGACGGCGATACCGGCCGTATGCTCGTTGAACACCCTGATGTCAACAAGATTGCCTTTACCGGCAGTACCGCGGTGGGCCAAGCAATCCAACGCCAGATTGCGGGAAGCAACAAACGTTTAACCCTCGAATTGGGTGGCAAGGCGGCAAATATTGTTTT
>CAMCYV010000207.1 GCA_945885645.1 Bifidobacterium breve
GACTACGCAGACGCTGTGGCGATTAACAAGTTTGAGCGACGCGGCGCTGAAGATGCTCGTCGTGATGTTGCCCGCCAACTCGTGCGCAATCGACAGGCATTCGGTGCTTCATGGGAGGACATGCCGGTCTTCGGCACTTCGGCCGCCCGATTTGCCGATGACGGTGTTACCCACCTCTACCACTACCTATATGACCTGCTGATAACAAAAGGTCTGGTGAGCAATCCTGGAGTGCTCAACCGACTTGATGGAATGGAACCCACCGGTCTCACCACTGTCGTGCCGCCTGCTCGCGCCCGCTACCTCGCTGAAATCGCTGAGACCGTGCGTTCCTATCACGCAACCACCAATGATCAAGCAAATATTGCCAGGCGCGTGCAACACCTCGGCACTGCTGCGGACATGCTCGCTTTAGAAGGAGCCGACGCCACGCAAGTTCTCGCATTACGTGAAAATCAAGAAGCACAATTGCAGCGGGACGTGGTTTCACTGCTTAAATCATGGCCAGAAGTGCGCGAGCAATACGCACAAGAAGAACTCGTTGTCACGATCCGAGATAAAGAGCTACACACAAATCTCTGGAAAGACACGCTTTCAGGTTCGCGTATCCCACGCGTTGCTCTCCCCCAGACGGAAGATTCCGGTGAACTCGTTCGTTACCTGCGCGAGGAAAACCTACCCGGCAGTTACCCATTCACTTCAGGTGTTTTCCCATTTAAACGAGATGGTGAGGCTCCCGCCCGAATGTTCGCCGGTGAAGGCGACGCATTCCGCACCAACCGCCGATTCCACCTGCTTTCCTCCGGCCAGCCAGCGACTCGCCTGTCCACCGCATTTGATTCGGTCACCCTGTACGGGCGCGATCCCAATGAAGAGCCCGACGTGTACGGCAAGGTCGGAACCTCCGGCGTATCAATCGCCACCCTCGATGACATGAAAGTTCTGTACTCAGGCTTTGACCTGTGCGATCCGATGACCTCGGTCTCCATGACAATCAACGGTCCCGCTCCCACGATTCTTGCCATGTTCATGAACACGGCAATCGACCAACGCCTCGATGCTTTCCGTGAGCGGGAAGACCGTGAGCCCACCCCGGAAGAGGCTGCCGAAATCAGGGCGTGGGTTCTCACCAACGTTCGAGGAACCGTCCAAGCTGACATCCTCAAAGAAGACCAAGGTCAAAACACTTGCATCTTCTCCACCGAATTCGCGCTTCGTTGCATGGGCGACGTTCAGCAGTGGTTCATCGATAATCAGGTGCGCAACTTTTATTCTGTATCTATCTCGGGTTATCACATTGCTGAGGCGGGGGCGAACCCCATTTCGCAACTTGCATTCACTCTCGCAAATGGTTTCACCTACGTCGAGGCATACCTTGCCCGCGGCATGAAGGTAGAAGATTTCGCTCCCAACTTCTCATTCTTCTTCTCCAATGGAATTGATGCGGAGTACACGGTGCTCGGCCGAGTGGCCCGACGAATCTGGGCAATCGCTATGCGTGAACTCTATGGAGCCGACGAGCGTAGTCAGAAGCTCAAATATCACGTCCAAACTTCCGGCCGGTCCCTACACGCGCAAGAGATGGACTTCAATGACATCCGCACAACCTTGCAAGCATTGTGCGCCATCAATGATAATTGCAACTCGCTGCATACAAACGCATATGACGAAGCTGTCACAACCCCCAGTGAGCATTCAGTCCGGCGCGCGCTTGCAATCCAGATGATTATCGACCAAGAGTGGGGTCTCTCCAAGAACGAGAACCCACTTCAAGGTTCTTATATTGTGGACGAACTCACAAACCTCGTGGAGGAAGCCGTACTCGTCGAGTTTGAACGAATCTCTGACCGGGGTGGCGTCCTTGGCGCCATGGAAACCGGCTACCAGCGTGGACGAATTCAAGACGAGTCAATGCTTTACGAACACAAGAAGCATGATGGATCCCTGCCGATTATTGGGGTGAACACATTCCTTAATCCCCACGAGAGTGGTGAAGTGCAGACCGTTGAACTTGCGCGCGCCAGCGAAGAGGAAAAGCGTTCACAGGTCGAACGGCTGGCCGCCTTCCAGGAAAAGCATCGCGTTGAGGCGGAGCCAGCACTCGCCCGATTGAAGGAAGCAGCAGCATTAGGGAGTAACACGTTTTCCTCCCTGATGGATGCGGTTCGGGTATGCTCAATGGGCCAAATAACCTCCGCATTTTTTGAGGTCGGCGGCCAATACCGTCGCAATGTTTGAGCAACCAGAGCAGTACCTAATCGTGAATAGCTTTACTAACATCAACAGGAGGACTCGTGACAATGAGTCGGACACTCGACAGCGATCCGATCGACGAGGCCCGGCGTCAGTGGGTGAATCACGATTGGACGAAGGCCGCGGACGGCATGGCGGCGGTGACCTCGATAGTGCGGGTGCAGCAAATCATGTTCCAGCGAATCGACGCGGTTCTGCGGCCATTGGATCTCACCTTCGCTCGGTATGAAATCCTCATGCTCCTGTCTTTCACCAAACACGGCTCCCTCCCCATGACACGCATGGGGACACTCCTTCAGGTGCACCCAACGAGTGTCACCAGCGCCGTCGACCGATTGGAAGCACAGGGTTTCGTCGAGCGTCTCCCCCACCCATCGGATCGGCGCGCGGTACTGGCATCCATCACCGACTTGGGGCGCAAGCGTTCCACTGCCGCGACAACCGCTTTGAACGCGGAAGTGTTCGAGCAACTTGGGCTGACTGCGGAACAAATCGGTTCGCTCCTAGGCATTCTGCGAACAATGCGCACCAATGCTGGCGACTTTTAAACCCGACCCCTCAACCGTTAGTGCACGATCCCACTCACATGAAGAAAGAGAATAAATAATGAAGCGTCTTGGTGTCGTTGGTTGCGGCGTGATGGGTGCAGGAATAGCAGAGATTGGTGCCAAGGGTGGTTGCGATGTAATTGTCGTTGACGCTTTCCCCGAGGCCCTTGAGAATGCTAAGAAGCGAATGGCCGCGTCCCTTGGCAAAGCCGAGGCAGCAGGCAAACTCTCCGAGTCCGCTGACGCAATCATGGCTCGCATCCAGTGGACCACCGACATCG
>CAMCYV010000208.1 GCA_945885645.1 Bifidobacterium breve
ATTTCTTCGCCAAAGAACCTCGGTCGTAAGCGCCATTGGCCATGTCCCACAGAATTGAATCCCTCACCCGAATATCTCCAAGGGCAACTGCCAATCGAGCAAGGTCGGGCACTTGAAATGAAGCATCTGTTTGTTTGATTAACTCGTGACCGAACTGACTCTCGATTTGTCGCCAGAGCATCAGCTCTAATGGCGCGGGCATCTCCGGAAACTCTTTGGCCTGGATCAACTGCGCGGCACTACTGGCACATTCAATCGCGCGATCCGCCCGCTTGACCCCAGTGTCGAGCAGAGTGAGATGTGCATCGCACGTCCCAATGCAATCACGTGAATACATGCGTTGACCAACTGCAATGAATACATCGCCCAAACGGATACCTACGTTCACAATTGCTGACTCAATGGCTTCGATTACCGCATTAATTTGCGAATCCATGCTTTCCAGGCACACCAACAGTGCAGCTTTTTCAGCGGAATATGCCCGACCCGGCTCAAGATAGATCTCCAGATCTGACTGACCCAAATTTTGAGGAGTCAAGAATGCGCCTATGTCGCACCTTTGCACGAGGACAACTTCTTCATGTTTCAGCCATCGGATTATCAAACTATTCTCGGGATAGAACCCAAATGAGTTGATTAGCCCGTTGAGGGTCTCGCCAGCATCCTGCATTGTTGATTCATGTGATTCCACCATTAACGTCATTCAACAAACGTGCCACCTAATCCACGATGTAAAAAAGAAATTGAGCCAGTGTGGATTACCCGACAGGCTGATCCAGAATTGTGCACATTCGGGGACTCCAGCGATCTAGACCCGGGGATAGATGTCCACGTAATCCCAATATTTTGCAGAGACTCCATCACCGGATGAAGCTCCGCGCAGGCGTCTACTCACCCAGGGCCAACCGTAATTCTTCGCCCACGACATGTCAGCTAGCAGCCGAGCAGGCAAAGCGGGCTGGACAATGTCGTCACGGGCTCCAAGCCAGCGCGCATTCCCCCAACCCAAAGATTGCATCGCTACTTCCGCCACCAGGGCATGGCCTCGATGGTTCAAATGAAGTCTGTCGGCGTCCCACACTTTTGGATCATTGAAGATCTCCATATCCCAGAAATCCACGAGGTAGCAGTCATAGGCTTCCGCAATTGCCCGATTTACTGAGCGCAGTCCCACAAATCGATCACGAATCAAACCCATAACCTTCGAGTTACGTGATGAATCACCAAAAGAGAAGAGCAAAACGTCGTGACCGGCTGAACGCAACTCCCGAACGGTTCGTTCAAGTTGCGTTGCCTTTGCATCCAGATCAAATGAGCCCCGCATGGCGTCGTTGATTCCACCCGCGAAGGACACCAATGCCGGATTCATCTCGAGAGCACGAGGAAGTTGCTCGTCCACCATTTGAGTCAACAATCGACCACGAATTGCAAGATTGGCGTATTTCAGCGGATCATTTTGTGTGCAGTATTCGTCGGCTAATTTTCCGGCCAGACGATCAGCCCAACCGAGATACAAACCATTGACGCCATGATCACCCACACCTTCGGTGAAACTGTCTCCCAGCGCTACGAACGATTTCCATTTCTTCGCCTGTGTTTCAATCACAAGATGAATCCCCGTTCACAAAGGTTCTCGATATTGTGCATGAAGAAGTTGTGCATGAAAAGGCCCGGCCGCCGAAGGCTTCCCCTCCCGCGACGACCGGGTGGGAAAACCCTAGCGGGTGGCCAGCAGATATCTCAACGGGACACTAGTTTTTAGCCGAGGTAATTTAGAGTCGCTTGAACCAGCCGCCAGAAGCTATTTTTCGGATACCTTGGCCAGGGCCTGGCCAGCCTTTCGGTACCACGCAATCAGAGCAACAACACCGATAATTATTTGCGGGATGAAGCTAGCGGCCCGCCACACGAGGTCTGCGGCAGTGGCAGCACCCGTCGTGGCCCCAAAACTCACCAGGAGCGCGATTAATGCTGCATCCACCGTTCCCAATCCACCTGGAGTGATGGGGATCATTAGTCCAATTTGGGCGATCGCAAACGCTGCAAATGCCGCTGCAAATGATGTTCCTGCGTTGTCCCAGCCTTCAACTCCGCGTAAGGCCACATAAAGGATCAAGAATTGCGTGAACGAAACTGCGATCTGCGCCCCTGTCAAGGCACCCCAGCGACGTTTCAGAACGTCGTACATATCTGAGCGGAATTTGACAATAGGTGCCTGCAAATCAATGGTTGCCAGGGCCTTTATCTTCTTTCGAAATGGATTAATTGCCTTATTGGCAAAGGCTCCGATTTTGACCGCTAATGGTTCAGACCGCATAACGAGCACGAAAACAATCACGACTACCGCCAAAATGGCGATCCCCAGTATTCCCGTCACGGCATGCGTGTTTCCACCAAGTCCAAAAAATGTAATTGCGACAACACCCAACACGGGGAAGAACAAGGTGACAAAAGTACTCCACAAGCCAACGGCGGTTATTGCCGCGGTAGCACTGGTCCCTGAAATGCCGAATGTATTCAACATCCCAAATTGCACGGCAAGGCCGACAGCACCTCCACCGGGAACTCCATTACTGATCGCAAACGCTGCTTGGTTGACCTGTTGGGACCGCCAATACTTGAGTCCCGGTGTTGCCGCGAGGAACGGAAGACCGTAGGTGAGCAAATAGACCAGCACGCAGAGAACTATCAAGAAAATAGCCAGAACGCTCATCGCCTCGAGTGCTGTGAGCGCATCGGAGTAACTGCCAATCTGCGGGATTACCTTCCAGAAAATCAGAATGATGAAAGCCAAGCCGACTAGGCCAAGAATGATTGATTTCTTTTTATCCAATCCACCCGGGCTGGCCTTGGGCTCTGGAACTACCTGATCTGAATCCATGGCAGTACTCTGCCACACCAATTGTGGAAAATGCCCAAAAAAGCCCTACCCGAAACAAACTCAAAATCTGTTTTCCACGAAACGGGGGTGGATTCATGGGCGGGTGTGACGTTAGGCAAGATGACTCCATGCGGCTTGACCATATTTCATACGCCTGTGCCGGCAATGAGTTAGCCGACGTGGTTCAGCGGATT
>CAMCYV010000209.1 GCA_945885645.1 Bifidobacterium breve
CTCAGTGCGTAGGCGATTCCACTTCCTAAAACGCCCAATGCCACCATGGCAAGTAATGGACCAACCGTCATTACAGTATGAGTTATTCCCGTGAACGCAACGATCGGTCCGGTAATGACAACGCCAAAGAGCATCATTCCTGTCGCTAAGGAGATAGGAGCAAGTGGCTCGCGCACTGTTGGGCCAGTGAGGTAACGACGCGCATAGGGGAAACCAAATCCGTAGCAGGAAATTGCGAGGATTGCTGCGCCAACTCCCACGAAGTCAATCCCGGCACCGTTTTCAGCAGCACCCAAATCCCAAACTCCAAGGACAACCAAAATCCCAACAAATCCGAGGAACAGACCAAAAATTCGTTGTCGTGTGGGCTTCTCTTCAGGAAATGCCAGCAAGATGGCAACCAGAGTCATCAAGGGCGTCGCCCCGTTAAATATTCCTGCAAGCGCTGAGGAGATACGTGTCTCCGCGAACGCGAAGAGCATCCACGGAATAGAAACCCACAGAAGGCTCACAATGAAAAGGTATTTCCACGCCCACCTTGGTGGTAGGGGAGTTTTAGTTACGAGGCTCAAAATGACAAGGGTCACCGCACCAAGCGCAATCCGAGTGAATGCAACTCCAACCGGTGTGAACGCTTCAAGGCCGATCATCATCAAATAAAAGGAGAAGCCCCAAATAGTTGCCACGAGTAGATACGACGGCAGCCACGCGCGTACGGACTTGTGTCCTTGGGCAAGTGACTCTTCCATAATGGGATCACCGTACTGCTATTTATACCCCAGGGGGTATATTAGATATTCAAGCTCAACCAAAATTATGAACAAAAGGAGTTACCCATCATGTGTAGTCCAGCACCGTGCAGTTCCTGCAACAAAATCACCTGGTCCGGATGCGGCGAGCACGTCGCCGAAGTAATGGCGAATGTACCCCCAGCGCAGCAGTGCACTTGCCAATAATTAGGACATAATTGCAAGCGTGATGGGACACCCTGGACCATGCCCAGCATGTGAGACAACCGATTTAGAACGTCGAGGCGGTAAGGATTTCTGCCCGCGCTGTTATTACATCCAGCCCTGCTGTGACGGAGGAATGTGCGAATGATTCACATGTACGGTGCCGATTGGTGCGGTGACTGCCGTCGCACTAAATCACAACTCAATGAGCTCGGGGTCGCCTTTGACTACCTCGATGTTGACGCTCACCCCGAATACAAGGCCCAAGCAATTGAAATCAGCGGGAAACCCAATATTCCCGTGGTTGTTTTCCCCGACGAAACCTTTCTCGTTGAGCCGGCAAACTCCGAACTTGAACTGAAGTTGCGTCAGCTAGATCTGATTGATCAGGCCTGAACCACTCAATCTAACCGGGTTATACTTCCACTACCTTCCGGCCGAATTGGCTGGGGTTTCAGAATTTAAGGAGTGCGTCATGATCGGTCGTCGTGGAGGAATGGGAATCGTCGGAGTTGCTGCAACCGCAAAGGTTGTCAGTAACCGTACGCAGGCTCAAGCTGAGCAGAAGGCTGCACAGCAAGCCCAACAGCAGGAAGTAGCTGCTCCTGCAGCTGCAGCAGCACCAGCGGGAGACGACATGGTCGCTCAGTTGGAGAAGCTTGCCAGCCTTAAGGCATCAGGAATTCTTTCTGAAGAAGAGTTCACTGCCGCAAAGGCAAAGCTCATCGCTGGGAGCTAATTCTCTGTAGGTCTTGGTGACAAGCGCTCTACAAAGTTCGAGAAATTAGCACCTTCATTACTTCATTGGTGCCACCATAAATTGGTTGCACCCGTGCACCCGCATACATGCGGGCAATTGGGTACTCGGTCACGTAACCGTAACCACCAAATACTTGTACGCAGCGGTTGATCACCGACACCTGCATGTCAGTGCAGAAGTACTTTGCGCGCGAGGCCGTTGTCGCATCTAGTTTGCCTTGAATGTGAAGCGCTATGCAGTAGTCAAGGAATGTTCGCGCCGCCATCACTTCGGTTGTTACTTCGGCGAGAACGAATCCAGTGTTTTGAAAGTTGAGGATCGGTTTACCAAAAGCTTCCCGCTGCTTTGCGTAGTCGATTGTGAGCTCGGTTGCTGCTTGCGCCGATGCAACGGCAGAGATCGCGATAGCCAAGCGCTCCTGTGGTAGTTCCTCCATGAGTTGGATGAAACCTTGACCCTCCTCTGTGCCCAGTAGGTTCTCGGCCGGAACTTTCATGTCGGCAAAAAAGAGTTCACGGGTGTCTTGACCGTGTTGACCAATTTTTTGGAGGACGCGTCCGCGTTCAAAACCAGCGAGGCCTTCAGTTTCAACGATGATCAGAGAAATGCCTTTTGCACCTTCGCCGCCCGTCCGCGTGACCACGATGATCAAGTTTGCGTGTGATCCGTTAGTGATGAATGTTTTGCTACCGTTTATTACGTAGTAATCCCCCTCGCGCTTTGCGGTGGTGCGAATTCCTTGAAGGTCTGACCCAGCTCCCGGCTCAGTCATTGCGATGGCACCTACAAGTTCGCCGGTGGCAAGTTTTGGGAGCCACTTTTGTTTTTGTTTCTCGGTGCCGTACTTATAGATGTAAGGCGCAACGATCGTGGAGTGAACGACGTAGCCGAAACTGTCATCGGTACTCATGCCTTGTTCCCAAATCACGGCTGCCTCTTGGGCAAAGTCTCCACCACCCCCGCCGAACTCTTCGGGAATCGTGATACACAGCAACCCAGCATCTCCAGCTTTATTCCACACATCCCGGTCAACTTGATGGTTCTCCGCAAAACGTTCAAGGTGGGGCACAACTTCATCGGCAAAGAAAACACGCGCTAGGTCCGCGACCGGTTTTACGTCGTCGGTCATCCAGGGTGATTCATAGGGCTGTGGTGCCAACATAGCTTGCTCCTTTGTGCCGAATCCTGATTATCGAAATATGGAATTGTGGAATTACGGGATTGCTACAAGTGGAATATCGATTTCCTTCGCCCACTGTTCCCACTGTGTCGCAGTTTTCGTTTTAAACACTTGTGCGAACGCTTCAACGCTTGCGTCA